>JBDNFQ010000255.1:0-12626 GCA_041689715.1 Bacteroidia bacterium | reverse complement strand
GCTACAGTGCCTAATCCGAGTGCTAAGTAATTATCTACTTCCGCATCAAGCATAAGTAATATGGCTCCTACTACTACCACACCGTGTATGGCATTAGCTCCAGACATAAGTGGTGTGTGCAGTACGGCAGGCACTTTTCCTATCACTTCTACTCCTACGAATATCATCAAGATGACGATGAAGACCATGTCTTTGTTGATTGTAAAAAATTGTATTAAATCGTTCATATATTTATGGTTTAATGTTTAAGGTTTAATTTTTGCCACATCGTTTGGCGTGATTTTGAGATAACACGCGTTATTTCATTCGCTTCATTTTGAAGTTGTATTATTTGTGGTTTGTCATGATAAAAGTTTCCTTCTTCTAATACTTCTAACCAAAAACAGCTCTCATCACCCTCTTCTATTGCAATGCTGATTTTAGAAACAAACTCTTTATCTGATCTGGAAACACAAGCTGCTCTGTAATTAGCTGCTACACTGCTAGCCGACCTTCCTAGTTGATTACTTATTATTCGTGTTGAATTTTGATTATAAGGCAATTCGTCGCACAACTTTAGGGTGTCTATTGCAAATCTTTTTGTTCTAGTCTTAAATGCTTTTACAAACTCGTTTTCTTGTTTTGCCATTTTTCTTTTGTTTTAATTATTCCTTAAACCTTCTCTCCCTAAACCTTAAACCTTCTTCCTTAAACCCTAACCCTTGTCTCCTTAAACCTTAGTCACGAGTGTTCCGCTCGTTATCTCATCCTCCATATCCCACTTAAAACTTCCTTCACTTACCATATGCGATAAGAATGTATCAATGTTTCGGCTTAGTAATTCACTTGCGTTTGTTGGTATCTGTGCAGGGAAGTTAGACACACCTACTATTTTCACGCCATTGTGCACTACCGTTTCATCTGCTTTACTCAATGCTGTATTACCCCCTTTAGACACTGCCATATCTACGATCACTGAGCCATTTTTCATCAATCCTATTTGCTCTTCGCTGATAAGTATCGGTGATTTAGCTCCTTGTACAAGTGCTGTGGTAATCACTAAATCTGCTTGAGCTAGTGATTTATTGACTGCTTCTTTTTGTTTTTCTAAATATTCGGCTGACACTTCTTTGGCATAGCCACCTTCTACCTTAACACCTTCACCTTCTACTGTGATAAATTTGGCTCCGAGAGACTCAGTCTGCTCTTTACACTCTGGTCGTACATCTGTGGCCTCTACTCTAGCACCTAGTCTTTTAGCAGTGGCTATAGCTTGCAGACCAGCTACTCCTACTCCGAAGATTAGAACCTTAGCAGGTGTTATAGTACCTGCTGCCGTAGTAAGCATAGGAAAAATTTTACCTAAATTGTCTGCTCCACAAATCACTGCTTTATAGCCAGAGAGATTAGACTGAGATGAAAGTATATCCATACTCTGAGCTCTACTAATCCTTGGCATGGCGTCTAGACTGAGTCCCTTTATTCCTTTAGCCTCTAATGCTTTAATCAGTGGCTCATTCAGTCTGTGGAATAATTGCGAAATCCAAATTTGACCAGCCTTTAAAGAACCAATATCCTCTTTAGACGGTGGGTTTATTTTTACTATAACCTCACTTTTATCTATGGCTTCTTTGGAAGTATTGGCTATAGAGGCTCCAGCATTAGTATAATCGGCATCGGTAAATGAGGCAGATTCCCCTGCATTGGTTTCGACTGTAACATCAAAACCTAAGGCCTTTAGTTTTGCTATAGATTTAGGTACAATGGCAACTCTAGTTTCACCATTTTCAGTTTCTTTTAGTACGGAAAGTTTCAATTCTGTTCTGCTTTTAGTTCGTGGTAAAGTTATAACAATTTTAAAGCTGCTCTGATTTAATTCGTATTTTCTTGTGGCACGTAATACTTCAATTATTTATCAAAACTAAGATATACATAACGAGCTCATACACTAAAAATAGAATATCTATAGGGTGTAATCTCCAGTTACCTTTTCTTATAAAAAAATCCATTGAACGTATTCAATGGATTCCTGAGTATTTAAACTCACTAAACCTGGTTGGCTTCGATTGGAAAATTAAATAGGCAACATTTAGTTTCTTATACTTATGTAGACCTAGAGATGACAAATGGCTGCGATATATGAAGTCATGAAATGGTCATGTAAAAAATAGACAAAAAAAGAGCTCTCACCGTGGCGAGAGCTCTTAATACTATTTGAATAAGTTAACTAGTCTCTTAATAACTAGCTTCTCATCGCTAAGAAAGACTATTTTACTTCTTCGAATTCTACGTCTTCTACTTCCTTATCGTCGCTACCTGCATTAGCTTCTGGCCCAGCACCTTCGGCTCCACCTTCTTGCTGTGCAGCGTATATATCTTGACTAGCAGCTTCCCACGCTTTGTTAAGCGTTTCCATATGCGTATTTATACCTGCTATATCACCTGCAGCGTGAGCTTTTTTCAACTCTTCTTTAGCTGCTTCTATAGCTCCTTTTTTGTCCTCCGGTATTTTAGCTCCATACTCTGTCAGTTGCTTCTCAGTAGAAAATACTAATTGGTCAGCTTCGTTTAGCTTATCTATTTTCTCCTTCTCTGCTTTGTCAGAATCTGCATTAGCTTCAGCTTCTTTACGCATTCTATCTATCTCAGCTTCACTAAGACCAGAACTTGCTTCTATTCTAATGTTTTGCTCTTTACCAGTACCCTTATCTTTAGCACTTACGTTTAGTATACCATTGGCATCTATATCAAAAGTTACTTCTATCTGTGGTACTCCTCTTTGAGATGGAGGTATAGAATCTAAGTGAAACTTACCTATAGTTCTATTGTCTCTAGCCATAGCTCTCTCACCTTGCAATACGTGTATCTCTACACTTGGTTGGTTATCAGAAGCTGTAGAAAATACTTGAGATTTTTTAGAAGGAATAGTAGTGTTACTTTCTATAAGTACCGTAGATACACCGCCCATAGTCTCTATACCTAGAGAAAGTGGTGTCACGTCTAATAGTAATACATCTTTTACCTCACCAGTAAGTACTCCACCTTGTATAGCAGCACCTATAGCTACTACCTCATCTGGATTTACTCCTTTACTTGGTGCTTTACCAAAGAACTTTTCTACTTCTTCTTGTATTCTTGGTATACGAGTACTACGTCCTACTAAGATTACTTCGTCAATGTCTGCAGGAGTGTATCCAGCATCTTTCATTGCTTTCTTCACTGGATCCATACTACGCTTGATAAGACTGTCTGCTAGTTGCTCAAATTTAGCTCTAGTAAGCGAACGTACCAGGTGCTTAGGGCCACTATCAGTAGCTGTAACATACGGTAGATTTATCTCAGTCTGAGTAGAGCTACTTAACTCTATTTTTGCTTTTTCAGCTGCCTCTTTTAGTCTTTGCAGAGCCATTGGATCTTTTCTAAGGTCCATGTTTTCATCTGCTTTAAACTCTTCTGCTAACCAATCTATTATAACTCTATCAAAATCGTCACCACCTAAGTGTGTGTCACCATTGGTAGATTTTACCTCAAACACGCCATCACCTAATTCTAGTATAGAGATATCAAATGTACCTCCACCTAAATCATATACAGCTATTTTTTGATCTATGTCTTTTTTGTCTAGTCCGTAAGCTAATGCCGCGGCAGTTGGCTCATTTACCACACGTTCTACTTTTAATCCAGCTATTTCTCCAGCCTCTTTAGTAGCTTGTCTTTGGCTATCATTAAAGTATGCAGGAACAGTAATTACTGCTCTGGTCACCTCTGTACCAAGATAATCTTCTGCAGTTTTCTTCATTTTCTGAAGAATAATAGCAGAGATTTCTTGTGGTGAATACTTTCTATCACCTATCAAAACTCTAGGCGTATTGTTATCACCTTTTACCACTTTATAAGCCATGTGCTCAACTTCTGCAGCTATCTCATCAAAGGTAGACCCCATAAAACGCTTGATAGAGCTTATAGTGTTTTGCGGATTAGTTATCGCTTGTCTTTTAGCAGGATCACCTACTTTTCTCTCACCATTTCCATTGTCCATAAAAGCGACAATAGATGGTGTAGTTCTTCTTCCTTCACTGTTAGGTATTACTACAGGTTCGTTACCCTCCATTACAGATACGCAACTATTTGTAGTTCCTAAGTCAATTCCAATTACTTTACTCATTTATATAAAATTCAATTATTTCTTGACTATCTATAAACAACTACAATGCCATTTAAGCATTAGGTAATAATTGGCAGTTCTAGAAAATTATTTATGACAAAACGACATTTATCACAATACGAAACCAAGCTTTTCTGTAAATCTTGATTGCTGTATGTGCCTTAATGTGTTTCCTGGGAAAGTATATCCCTCAAAAGATTTGATGTGTCTGGAGGCGAATATTCCTAGTCCATTATCAAAATTGGTGTACTCTGGCTTTTTTTGAATTATACCAATTGAGGGCTCATTCACATTTAGATAAGTGTTAAAGTCATCTGATATACCATAGAAATTGATGTCGTAATTTAAAAGTCGTCTCTCCAACGTATTGTCTTCCAATAATACACCTTGCAAGGATGTGAAAAACCCAATTGAAGGCACTAGATACGTAGCTTTACTCTGACTTTGAATATCTTTGGTCCTCCCTAGGTTCACCATTCGCCAAACTATTTCCTTTATTTCTTTATTGGCAGAATTGTTTTTTTGTGTTTCCTCTACATAAATCACCATTTCTACAGTATAGGCTCGTGCCCACTTCCCTTCTTGAAAGCGAGTGACAGTAGTTTGATCGTCCGTACCATTAAAATTGATAAGACTAAAACTTTCATTAATTGGCTCTGTAACCTCAGGACTGCCTACACTCGGTGTCCTAGCGGTTGTGGTATATCCTGTAATGGGATTTCGCACTGTAATTTCGTAGGTATAGTTAATCAAGTATGTAGAAGGCTTTATAGGGTCATTTAATTCATATAATATATTTTGACCACTATAGAAAACTCCTGAATCCTTTTGCATTCCTAATGTATCTCCGTCTACTTTAGTCAATACGAAAGTATTGATGAAGGTTCCATTGCTGTACTCAGATATAGTCACATCTAGCTCTTGGAAATAGAGAGAATCCTGCACATTGCTATAGTTGAGAGCTCCTCGTTTCTCATCCAGATATGCACGCTGTACTCTTACATAATTTTTACTTTGGGTAGGGTTTAGTGCAGCATATACTACGGCTACTTCTTCCCAATCTGCTGCCACCTTTAGCTCATTTTCGCAGCCACAAAAAGTAAAAAAAATGACAGTCAATAGTATGTAATTCTGAATCGGGTTTTGCATTATTTTAGTTTAGCTTTGCAAACTTTCATAAATAAAATGAGATTTCTATCATTTGTACTAATAATAACTTTGTCACATTTGACCAATGGACAGAATATCTTTACGAAATTTAATGACACAGCAGTGTATGACGATTTCAGCAGCAATAAATATAACTTCCCTCAGAAGTATACTGCATTAGAGATTTCCATTATTGATCAAGGTAACTACCGTATCAAGCGAATAAGTGACAACGGATCATCTTATGCCTATTTAAAATTAGAAAATCCTCTCTACTCGTATGAGGTGCAGACCAATTTAACCATAAGTAAAGGTGGGCAGAGTGCTGGATTAGTCTTAAACGGACAAACTACAGAAAATGGCGGAATACTGTTAGAAGTAGATAATAAACGACAGTTTAAAGTTACTAAAATAGATGGGATGCAAGAACTACTTTTAAGTGGATCTCCTGGCGGCAACGGTTGGGTAAAGTCTAAAAACTTGAACAAGAAATCCTGCAATTTAATTACAGTAAAGGTACAAAAGGGTTATTACGATATGTATTTTAACGGTAAGTTTGAATATAGTGTGATGGATGACCAGTTCGAAAGTGGTAAAGTAGGATTATTCACAAGTGCAAGCACAGAAGTATTAGTGCAAGATTTCTTGGTGAAAAAGATAGGTCCATTGAATTCTATGACTCTAAACCTAGATACAGACCAGCCAAAAGATGATATACAGGGGATGGGTAATGACCCGGCATTTAAAGAGGTAATTCTAATTTTTAAAACTAAGATAGATCAGCAGCAATTAGAAATAAGCACCTTACAGAAGGAACTCGATAGATGTAAGAGTATGCTAAACTACGACACTTCTTTAGTAAGTAGATCTACTATACTCGAATATAATAATAAGATACTATCTGAGAAGCTAGACTCAACCAGTAGAGTCGTTACTCGAAATAAAAAGAGACTTGAATATCTGGAGTCACTTAAAGAAGATGTAGAAAAAGGAAGTAATGGAGATTTGGTACTTAACCTTACCTCTATTTTGGCAGATATAAAAAATGAAAATCAGCAGCTTAAAGCTCAAAACGCAGAAGCTACAAAACAAAAAGACCAAATTAAAAAAGACAATACCATATTACTTCGTGAGATAGAACGACTGAAGTATATGCTAGACCTTAAAGAATAACTACAATGAGTACTGCTAAGAACGAAATAAAAAAAATGACCACTCATCAGCTTCAGGAAATGAAGTCTCGTGGTGAAAAAATATCTATGCTAACAGCCTACGACTATTCGTACGCTAAAATAGTTGACGATGCTGGTATAGATGTGATTCTAGTAGGCGATTCTGCTAGTAATGTAATGGCAGGACACGATAGTACATTACCTATTACACTTGATCAAATGATTTATCACGCACAATCTGTTATACGTGCCGTAGATAGAGCACTGGTAGTAGTAGATATGCCATTTGGCAGCTATCAGGGTAACAGCTCAGAGGCTTTAAGAAGTGCCATTCGCATCATGAAAGAAAGCGGTGCTCACGCCGTTAAATTAGAGGGAGGCTCAGAAGTCATAGAATCTGTAAAAAGAATATTATCAGCTGGAATACCTGTAATGGGACATTTAGGTCTTACCCCACAGAGTATATATAAATTTGGGACCTACACTGTACGTGCCAAAGAAGACGAAGAGGCAAACAAACTAAAAGAAGACTCTTTATTACTAGAAGAAGCAGGATGTTTCGGTATCGTACTAGAAAAAATACCTGCGATACTGGCTACTGAAGTTGCTAAAAACCTTACAATACCTGTAATAGGTATAGGGGCTGGAAGCGGTGTAGACGGGCAGGTACTTGTATTGCACGACCTACTAGGCGTGACCAAGGAGTTTTCCCCTAGGTTTTTAAGAAGGTATTTGAATTTATATGAGGAAATGAAAGGAGCTGTAGGTCAGTATATAAAGGATGTGAAATCTAAAGATTTCCCGAATGAAAAAGAACAGTATTAAAGTTCTTCTAAAACAGCACTCAAACCTTTATCTGTAAGAGTTTCGCAAATGGGTATTAGTTCTATTTCTGAGCCACTTTTTACCGTACATTTACCTTTATAATGTACTAACATAGCACATTGCTCTGCCTGCTCTTCTGTGTGCTTACAGTATTTTATAAGACAATAGATGACGTGGTCAAAAGTATTTACATCATCATTATACAGCACTATAGCCGAACCGGTATCCGTTTCTACTAATACTTCTGTTTCTTCAACTTCTTGTGTCTTGCTATTCCAAATCATCCTTTATTTTTAAATAAATTGGCTTTACTCTCTTCTCCATTTAGCAAGCGAGTTATGTTCTTTTTGTGAGTCAAGATTACCATTACAGCTGCGGCTATACCAAAAGCTATAAATAAGGGCTCATCTCTTTTGAAAACAAAAATAGTAAAAAGAGGAAATGCAATAGCAGCTAAAATAGAACTGAGTGATACATACTTGGTGAGTAGTAAAACAATGATAAACAATCCCATTATGGCTAAAGCCAATACATAGTGAATTCCTATGAGCATACCAAAAAGTGTAGCGATGCCTTTACCTCCTTTAAATCCTTCAAATACGGGGAATATGTGCCCCACAACAGCTAATAAGCCAAAGAGCAACTGTAAATTAATAAACTGATCTGTACCATGCTCTACAAAACCGAGGTAATGCACCAAGCTAGCGGCGGTAACTCCTTTTACTATATCTAAAAAAAGAACTAGTATACCCACTTGAGTTCCTAATACCCTAAAAGTATTGGTTGCTCCAGCATTCCCGCTCCCGAAGTCTCTTATATCTAAACCAAAATAAGCCTTACCTAACCATACGCTACTCGGAATACTTCCCAGTACATAGGCTAAAATAGCTAATGTTATTATCCAAAATATTTCCATATAAAGTTCCAAATTAACAGATTAACTTGAAATAGTTACACAAAATCATGATACTATTTCTATTTGATTAAAAGAGCATCGCCATAACATAGGAAATTATACCCTTCTTTTACTGCCGTGTTATACACCTCCATAGCTAACTTATGATCATCTAAATAAGCAGATGTAAGCATCATAAGGGTAGACTGTGGCTGATGAAAATTAGTTAAGTATGCATTTGCAATGCGTGGCTCATACGGAGGAAAGATGAATTTATCTGTCCAGCTATCATCAGCATTTAACTGTCCAAATGCAGATACAGAACTTTCTAATGCTCTCATCACACTAGAACCAACAGCTAACACTTTCTTTTTATCTTTTTTAGCAGCATTTACAATATCCGCAGAATCTTGCTTTATAATAAAGTGCTCGCTATCCATCTTATGCTTAGTAAGGTCTTCTACCTCTACAGGTCTAAAAGCTCCTAGACCTATGTTTAAGTTTACTTTAGCAAATTTTACACCTTTTATCTCAAGACGCATCATAAGTGCTTTTGTAAAGTGTAGACCTGCTGCAGGAGGTGCTATAGCACCTTCTATCTCTGCAAATATCGTTTGATACATTTCTGCATCTTCAGTTGTAGCTTCACGATCTAGATATTTAGGAATAGGCGTATGACCAAGCTTATTAACTACATCCTTAAACTCTCTATCTGTACCATCGTACAAGAAACGGATAGTTCTACCTCTAGAAGTAGTGTTATCTATCACCTCTGCTACTAATTCATCTTCTCCGAAGAAAAGCTTGTTTCCTACTCTAATCTTACGAGCTGGATCTACTAGTACATCCCAAAGTCTCAATTCTTGATTTAGCTCTCTTAGCAAGAACACTTCAATCTTAGCACCTGTCTTTTCTTTGTTACCGTAGAGCCTTGCTGGAAATACCTTAGCATTGTTTAGTACCATGACATCTCCTTCATCGAACTCTTCTAAAATGTCTTTAAACATTTTGTGCTCGATTGTTTTAGTAGCTTTATCTACTACCATAAGCTTACACTCATCCCGGTTATAGGGCGATGTGTTGGCTATTTTACTCGGATCTAATTCGAAGTGGAATTCTGATAATTTCATTAATTTATATTGAGATATAATATGTGCAAAATCGGGTGCAAAAGTAACCTTTTATAGAGGCTAAGTCAAGAATAAATAGAGATGTGTCATTTGTTGTCCTTTTAACCATCTCCAATCCTACGAGTCACAACTTTTTTTAACCTCAGTTAATCGATAAGTCTACACTATTCTGCACTTACTAGCCCTATGTTTGATGAGTTTATGAATCGTACCTCACGTCTTTATGAGTCTATTTCTCTTAGCTTTAGCTTTTTGCTGGCTAACAAGCTACGTAGTTTCCTATCTATACTTGGTATAACTATCGGTATTTTTTGCATTGTTGCTATTTTCACTGCCACCTATTCTTTGGAGAAAAACATAAGAAGTAACGTAGATAAAATGGGAGATAAGGTAGTCTATGTACAAAAGTGGCCTTGGGGTTTTGGCAGCAACTATCAGTGGTGGGACTTCCTCAATAGACCTGATACTAAGATCACCGAATACAAAAGAATGGCAAAAGAGTCTAATAGAAATATTATTAGTCAAGTTGCTTTTTTCTTCGATTTTGGTGGCAATCAGGTGAAGTCTAAACTAGAAGAAGTATCAAATGTAAAAATTAGCGGAGTGATGGGAGATTTCTTCGACATCAACCAATGGGAGCTTTATGGGGGCAGAACTTTCAGTGATTTTGAACTCAACAAGGGTAAAAATGCGTGCATAGTAGGATATAATCTAGCTATAAATCTCTTTGGAGGGCAAAACCCATTAGGGAAAAATATAAAAGTAAACGGCTATAAAGTCCATATCATAGGAGTATTGGCAAAGCAAGGCAACAGTATTGGTGGACCACAATATGATGACATAGTACTATTGCCAGGCACTTATGCTTCCAAGTTTGCAAAACCTAATACCAGAGGTGTGAGCTCTGCCATTATAGTAAAAGGGCAAGAAATGGTAGAGTTACAAATGATAGACTTTGAAACAAAAAGGATAATGAGGTCTATGCGTAAATTGAAGCCTAAAGACAAAGATAATTTTGCAATTAATAAACTTACAATGGTATCTGATAACCTTAATCAGACCTTTGGAGTGATAGATATAGTCGGAGTAATTATAGGTGGGTTTTCCTTACTTGTCGGCGGTTTTGGTATAGCCAACATCATGTTCGTCTCTGTAAAAGAAAGAACCTCTATCATAGGATTACAAAAAGCACTCGGGGCGAAACGCAATTTTATTATGTCTCAGTTCTTATTCGAATCCGTAATGCTTTGCATACTTGGAGCTGCCATAGGTATAGCAATAGTAGTAGTTCTAGGACTACTTGCTAGTCATTTCACAAGCTTTCAAATCTATTTCAGCACATCAGTATTTGTTTGGGGCATAGTAGTTTCTACTGTAATCGGTCTTGTATCTGGCATAGCTCCAGCCTTACTTGCTGCACGTATGGATCCTGTAGTTGCCCTTAGAAAATAATGAATAAGGCTTTAGTATTATCCCTTGTTCTTTCCCTCTGCCAATGTACTGCAGAGACTTATCAAAAAGAAGATAGTGCAGAAGAAACATACCAAGAGCCAATAGAGATCTCGCCACCTCAACCTACTTGTGCTACGCAGGAATGATTTTATCCCATATTTTGAGAATCATTATCCATTGACTTCATTATTCCTCCATTCTATTATATCAAGACTTACCCTCTATTTCCCTTATAAAATAAATTTCCGACTACTCCTAGAAGCACCAGAGCTAGACCTAGTATTACTAAAGAAGAATACCACTCATCCCAAATATAATAGCCAAAGAACAGAGCATAGACAATCCCAAGATAAGAAACGATTGACACTTGGCTTACCTCACCTATTTGATATGCTCTAGTAAGAAAATA
The DNA here is from genome assembly GCA_041689715.1 of Bacteroidia bacterium. Lineage (GTDB taxonomy): Bacteria > Bacteroidota > Bacteroidia > NS11-12g > UBA9320 > UBA9320. The sequence continues at coordinate 1,450 of JBDNFQ010000255.1, read as the reverse complement.
CTGAGCAAAATAAGTGCACAAACCAATAATCCCAAGCAAAAACCAATTAAGCGTAGTAGTCCAAACCCAATCTCCCGTAATGAAAATATAAACTAAAACCAGCGGCACTGTCACCATTGGGAAGTACAGCATAATCACAAAATGATGTTCAGACTTTTTGAGTACACTTATCACATTATAAGCTGCCGAAGCTGCTATAGTACCTAGTACGCCCACTATCAGAGGCACTACCTCTACCCTATCGTCAAAATCTTTAATAATATAAATGCCAACTAGACACAGTAAGAAAAACAGCCAACGCAATGGTGCTATAGGTACTTTGGTAATGAGTACGGAGATTAATACAGTAAAAAGCGGAGTAAGATAATGCACTACTACGGCACTAGCTAGCGGCATAGTATGCAGTGTATAAAAGAAAAAAGCGATACCTAAGGAGCCAAATAACCCTCTAAAAATCAGCAGTTTTTTGTGAGATCCCAATGGGTTTATTTTTTGTTTCTTGATAATAGCGGCTACCATTATGAGCATTACAATGCTTCTCATAAAAACAATCTGAGCTACAGGTATATCATCTAATTGCTTCACTATAAGATTCATCGAAGAAAAGATGAGCGATGCTAGCATCATGTAGACTACTGCTTTTTTATTTTCAGTCATTGGCTGGCCATAGTCGCATTTCTAGAGTATCATGCATTGGGTTACAAAGTATATTTATACTTCTTTCGATTTTGTGAACAGGCATTACTATTGAAACTAGCAACAAAAATGATGAGGCAAAGAACAAGAAAATTCTTTAGAGAACAAAGGGAGATTACTTGCTCAGTAAATGGAGATTTGAGCTTATTAGCCTTTCTTATAACAGTAAGCCTTGTTCCCCTATTTGCACGTTATTCTAAGTTTCTTCTTAGCATTGCCCTTGGCACTTTTGTATATCAAGTATAGGTTTCAAATGGTTAAACCCTATGCTATAAAAACGAGATTGAACTTCTTAATGTGATGCCGGCGGCAGATAGATTGTTTTTTTGTATTATTAATAGCAATATCTCGCTGCTACGCAGAGACGCAGTTTTACACCACTAAGCACGTAAGAAAAGGCAAGTTGCTTTTGTCGAAGACGAAATCTTAATGCTATTTTTAAAAACTCAGGAACGACAAGTCAACTTCTCCCTCTTGACGAGAAATCGAGTTAGCACTTTATATTTCCCAGCAGGCAGGCTTAATGTCATGCCTGCGGCTAGCAGATTGTTTTTTTGTATTTGAGTTTGCTGTTGTATTTCTATTTGCGGTTAAAACCAACCTAATAGAATTCCAAAACTTAATCCCCAAAAAAAGGACCGCTATCTCTAGCAGTCCTTCCTTATTATATTGTTAAAAAAAATGATTAGTCAAGCAGAGCATTCGTCTTACTTACACCTTCTGCACTAGACTGCATATGAGCTTTTTCAGCGTC
>JBDNFQ010000254.1:0-1655 GCA_041689715.1 Bacteroidia bacterium | reverse complement strand
TGGTGTATAGCCATTGGCTATCAAATGATTGTGAACTGCCGTCCAGAAACAAGCACTAGCTTGTTTAAGGCCATAGACAGCTGAATTTAATTTAAGCACTTGCTCCACATCATCATCATCATAAGTTTCATAACCAGGTGGACATTTCATATAGATTTTCTCATTCAGAGGTGCTTGCAAAAATGCTGCTTTTACATCAGCCTGATAAATTATCAGATTTTCTGCAGCACTCGCTGAAAGGAATAGCCTTAGCGTATCTTTATGAACAACAGGGGAAAATGTTTCATCGGGGTCAAAAGAGTCATATGGTTTTTGCCTAAATCCTTGGCAAACCAACCGCGATCTATATTTATAGACCATACCGGTTTTATTCGTCTTTCTTTTATAAACCCATTTACATCCTAAAATCTGTCTCCCTTTTGCCACTTTACGACTCACACGGTTGTAAACTCCAAACCGTATCATGGATTCAATTTCATTGTCCATAGAATATCTCCAAGATTCAGATTCCGAACTATTCAATGCTTGAAGGTAGGTTTCTGGTTCTGGTGATAGTGAGAAGTCAATATTTACTGTAGTTGAATTTAAGACTTTGGCTGCCGTTTGTTCCACAAACTCTGACAAAGCCATACTGTCTTCCAACATCCGCAGTATTATTTCTGGTTCATATACTGTTTCCAAAACTTTATTAAATTTTGGTCGTTGTGAATGATGCAACACTCCGTGTTGTTTTGAGATAGTGTACGCGTTAAAAACATGTGCACTGCTCAATGACTCATTTTTAGGAAAACTAATGTAGCCTTTACAATAATCCCATTTCACATCTCCAGTCCATGCTCCCAACTGAAACGCCTGTTTTATAGTTGTAGCAGATCTATACGATTCGTATCGTTTAGCTGAATCTGTGCCAACCTTTTTAGGGTTTGACTTTTGAAATGAGATTGGGGCATTGGATACTTCCATTGCTCTCAGAAACAACCTGTCTCTTTCATTGTAAAGGGACTTCTGTCCGATAGGTAACAGACGAAGTGGTCGAATCATTACATTTTGATCCGAGTCACTCAACCGTCTAGCCTCATTTTCTATAACACTAACTTCAGACGTTATGTCTTCATCTATTTCTATTTCATCTAAAGCATCTTTATCATTGTCGATTTGTGCACTCAATGGTGTTCCAACCATTAAGTCATTGTTGAGAAATAAATTTCTTGCATCAAGAATTTTAGGATTTGATTCAAAATCATCAACCATCACGGGTTGCACTAATCCCTTTTTATTTAATTCTCTACGATGATCAAAAAAGAACAGAGCATTTTGTCTCTGTGTGAAATCTTCGTTGAAGTGGCAATTTCCGCCATGATGTGTCTGTCTACTGACAGGGTCAAACAACAAATGACCATCATATCCTTCTGTGAGTCCGAGAAATATCTGTTTTCTCCCCTTAGGAAGTCCAGGTATTTTGGCAGCATTGTTATTGGGTATGTGTTCGTAAACATCACATCCAAAAACTTTCCACTTGTCCCATCTATCGTCCTCCCCAGTGAGTAACTTCCATGGTGACTCACCATTAAAGTTTAACACATTTGGAGTGCGATTGAATTGATAGTTTGAGTATCTGACTCCGTCAGCCCAAAACAAAGGACCAAGCCTTGCTT
>JBDNFQ010000253.1:0-14694 GCA_041689715.1 Bacteroidia bacterium | reverse complement strand
TTTGCTGAAATTGCATCTTTTGATCTGAGCGTTACGTCCCCAAGCTTTATATTCATCAATTCGCATTGATGTATTGATTGGAGCACCAAACATTAGCTCATCAATACGTGAATGATTTACAGTTTTACTTCCATTGTTATTATATGTTATGAATGAGAAGTTCAGTTCATATTTTCCTTACAGGAACGCCTCTTGATAATCAAAATTTGGGTGCCCCCCAGGTGCATTTTTATTATCTGTCCAGAGTTTAACTTCTTTTAGAATAAGTTTGTAGGTGTCGGAACTTGGATCCGTTGTATGAAGTGTCGTAGGGCAATCCTCTGGGCAGCTTTCGCAGGTTTCCCCTGGGTCAAGTACGCCATCACCACATATTGTAGAGTCACCACAGTCATTGTCCAGCCCCACTACCCATAAATACACACTATCCATGTTGCCTTCATTTACTTGCAAACTGTCTAGTAGGCCAAGGCCGGTTATATAGTATCCAGTCGTTTGACTACCAACGTCAAAAACATCTTCAGCAGTAACTACATGCAGTTTCGTTTGATCTACAATGTCTGCTTCTGGTATTTTTACTGACACCTTCCCTTTGCAGTCATCGATATCTATGTCGAAGAAATAGGCTGAGTTATAATCATTTCCTGGAATATTCCCTTGAAGCCAGCCATCTACTTCTTGGTCATAGTCAAATCCTAAAGCGGTAAATAAATTTAGGTCTAAATTTGAGTTTGATTCAGCGTAAAAGTAGGTAAGTTCCACTTGTGTATGGATTTCTGCTTTTACAATTGCATTTAAATCCGCAATTCCAGCAAGCCCTTTGGCTATCCATTTCATCTGCTTGGCAATTTCCGGGGCATCACTTGTTGTTACGGTGACTAGGTGATCGGACGGAAGTGTACCTGCATTTTGCACCTCCTCTTTACAGCTTGAGATGATTAGTAAGTAAGTAAGTCGATAAAGTGAAACTTCTGACCCTTGGCCATAGGTTTCTGAATATAGTTGTTTTCATTACGTTTTTAATGTAATCATCTCAAATTTAGTACAAAAAACGACTTTAGCAAGTCGATCTATTTTTTGAAAAATTCAAATCGGAGCTAAAATTTAGACTTAAACTTGTTTACCTACCAATTTCCAGCGGCATCCACAGCTTTCCTTACGCTTCCGTGTTTTAGGAGTAAGTCTTTGGCGGTATATTCATCTAGTCCAGTTTGTTCCATTATCATATGCGTACCTCGTAGTACGAGTTTTTTATTAGTGAGCTGCATGTCTACCATATTATTGCCTTGCACGTGCCCTAATTTTATCATCAGGCTAGTACTTATCATATTGAGTATGAGCTTTTGAGCAGTACCGCTTTTCATACGTGTACTTCCTGTTACATATTCTGGTCCTACTACTACCTCTATTTTATGGTCTGCTATTTTACCTATTTCACTTTCTATATTACACGCTATAGCTCCGCAAGCCGTTTTGTTTGCTACGCACTGCTCTAGTGCTCCAGTCACATATGGTGCTCCTCCACTTGCACTTATGCCTATCACAAAATCTCGTTTGCTTATGGTGTGTTCTTGCAGGTCATACCATCCTTGTAGCGGATCATCTTCAGCATTTTCTACTGCTACTCGTATAGCAGGGTCACCACCTGCTATGATCCCCACTACTAGTCCTTGTGGTACACCATACGTCGGCGGACATTCGCTGGCATCTACTATACCTAGTCTCCCACTAGTGCCGCTTCCTATATAGAAGAGCCTTCCCCCATTTAGCATTTTAATATACGCAGCATCTATGAGTGCTTGTATGCTAGTGAGTTCTTTTTCTATGGCTAGTGGTACAGATTTGTCTTCTTGGTTCATTCCCTCTAGGAGCTCCAAGGTAGATTTTTGTTCTAAGTCGTCGTAGTTTGATGATGATTCTGTGGTGAGCATTGCGATAGCAAAGTTATTTTATAAAGGTTTAAATTTTAGTTTTTGAGAATGATAGGAAGTAATTAAAACCTTCCTGCTACACTGAAAGCTAGTTTTTTCTTAACCGATTTGCCATCTAAATCAATTGCTTGTAGTAGTAAAATGTAGTTGCCTATTGGTATTTTAGAACCGTTGTCTAAAACACCGTCCCAAGCGAGTGTGCCGCTAGGTGCTAGATATGCATTATTAATGACGTGCTGTATCAAGCTACCCGATAGATCATATACATAGCCATTTGCTAGTATGCCCGCTGCATCTAGTTCATATTGAATAGCCAAGACATCTTGGTAGCCATCGCCGTCAGGAGATACAGTTTTGCTTACTAGACTAAAAGTAGAGTTAAAACCCTGATTTATAATGAGCTGAGAATTTTGATAGCCTGGCGTGGCGTATCCTACACTAGTACTCGCAGAGTGCCAGCTCATAGTAGAGTAGGCTATGTCATAATTTATCCGCTCCAGACTCACCCCGTCTACATCACTAAAGAGTTCAAAATGTTGCTCTTCTGAATATACAACTGAATCTAGTGATGATGAGTCTGTGTTTAGTAAAAGAATCGTTCCTGCATCATTATTCATGGCAGGCAAGGAGCTCACTTGCCAAAGTCTTTTGGTGATATATCCTTTTTTAAGTGCGGAGGTGTCGGTAGTCAAAGCTATAAATTGTTTAGGGTACAGGATGTAGTTGGTTGCTGTAATAGGTTTTATACTCTCTCGGTTATCCTCAGTATATCTGGCAAGTAATAGGGTACTTAGGTCTATGAATTTGTCACTACTATTATACAATTCTATAAAATCTACTCCATCTGCTTTAGGATTAAAAAGCAATTCATTTATTAGGACGTCGCCTTTTACAGCTATTTCTATGGTCACTATCTCTGTTTTAACCCCGCTTATTTCATTTCCTTTGCAGTCTGATAATTTCTTTAATAGTAAGGTATATTTGGTACTTGTCTGAAAATCAGAGGAGAACGAGAGTTGTAACGTATGCTCTGCTTCATCTATATCAATGTTAATAGGATTTGAGCTTGTCTCTACTATTTCAAAATTATTAAAATTATCAGCTAGTCCTGGCTGCATATTTTCATCTAAGGTTACTGTTATCTCGTTTTTATCCGAAATCAAAACAGACAAAATCTGTGGTGCTTGTTGGTCGGGATTTGCTCCTAAGACTGAGTTTTGTTTCCCAGGCGTACCTCCGCTTGCATTAGTGCTAGCAGTCCAATTGTCTATAGGGCTACAAAATGAACTGAAGTCTATCAATTCCATAGAATAGCCTCCTTGTTTTTTTAGGTCGTCGTTATAATAGTCATCTGTATAATTTACGGCGTCTAGCAAAGTACCATTTTCATTTCTTAGCTCCAGATTATCGCCAGAGTTATTAAGAGCGGGATATCCATTTAATCCTATCGATTTCCCAAGACTGCTAAAGAGAGATTCGTTGCCGCTTTTTACAACTATAAGATATGCTTGTGATGCAATGGTAACTTGAGGAAAAACAGCAGGTGTGCCGCCATCTGAAAAAGTACAGTTTTCTAGGTCCAGTGCTTCAAACGAGGTATTGTATATCTCAAAAAATTCTTCTTCGGGCAAACCTATAGTTGGTGTAGGGTCGGCAAATATTTCTGTAAAGAGAAGATCTCCTGGCTTTGGTTTACTAGCAACGAAATAATCAAAGAGTACTACTGTATCTAGCGTATTGCCTGCTAGGTCGCCAAGTAAATCTAGGGTGAGTTGGTAGCTATTGTTTATCAATGCAGTAGTGTACGTGAGTAGAATTTCATTTCCATTAACAGTAACGTTATTTGGAGAACCGTAGCCAGCATTCAATGTAAATACTGTGCTAGCCGTTTTTACAGCCTCGTCTGCTGTTATTTTTATGGTGTTTGCATCTAGCGATTCGGTACTGAGAATAGTTGGTTTTTGAGTATCGACTAGTAGAGGCCCAATGTAAATATCATCGTAAAAGTGTTTCAAATGAAAACTGGAGGTACTCTGTTTTATCAAGAAACCAAAATGTGTACTAGTGGTAATGTTACTATCTGTAACACTTCCTTCTAACTGATAGCCTTTGCCACCCGCAAAGTCGGCATATATAGTCCATGTGCCAGAGGCATCTTTGGTCACTTTTAAGCTTATGTTTTTATCGTGTGTTTTATCATCTGAGCCATCTGTAAGTTGGGTTTGTGCACCTGCTACTATTTTGTATAGCGAGACCTCATCATCTGTATTGCCTATTCTTACAAAGTATCCATTGCTTACTGCAGAAAGGTCCGCATTATCTGCCATTAGAAAAACATCAGTATAGTTAGCTCCCGAAGTACTGAACTTCATGTGTACCCTAAACTGCCATTCTACATCGCCGGCAGCAAGAGTACTCGGAGTGCTCAGGTAAAAGTTATCGGAAGCAGTGTTGCTATTGCTACGAAGTTCTCCGTTATCTATTATAAACTTGCTTACATTGCCGCTCCAAGTTGGGTTGGAGGTAAAATCACCATCGGTAAAGTCGTCTGTAATCTGACCAAACCCGGCTAGTGTAAAACAAGTAAGTATAGTTAGAAAATGAAGTCTCATTTGTTGTTCGAAAATTTGCCTTTTATTTCTTTTACTATCCCAACAAAAGTGAGGTGATTTAGCGGAAATTCTAAAAACACATGCAGCACACTCAAAAAGAACAATGCTGCAAGACCTATTTTGTAATCATACACATATAATGCTACAGAGCCTATCCATATGGCAATAGCTGAGATGAGTCTACCTTTAGGAATCTTATGCCAATTTATTACACTTGTTTTACTAAACCAATTGAGGTAATGATATGTGTATGCAAATGCAAGGAATATCTGCATTTTGAGGGCAACAGAAGACAGCATACCTCCTCCATTTTGGTTTGCAATAATGAATTTACCTGGTTTTACCCAGCCCATAAATTCCGCAATGGCTCCCGATAAGTTTATAAATTTACTTTCTATCATAGACTCAGACCAATAGCCATCTAAATGGTAGTCAGCGGCATTTGGCCTTTGGAGTAGTATTAAAAATAGAATTGCTAGGAACGCTATTAAGGACGCATAGCCACTGACACTCTTAGATTTAAGTGCACCATACAGGATAAATAACCCTGTAAAAACATAAACATGAATAACCGTAGGCAGCATAATGCCGATAATCATGGTGTAGGCTGTAAACCCATTGAGGAAAAATGCTATTACGAGTCCCAAGACCATTAGTAAGTATCTTATTATTACCTTTTTTACGAAGGTCATCATCACTGCGGTATAGAATGCTAAGAAAATAAAGCTCCGCTCGTATTTAAGTAAAAAGTCTGAAACGGGTTTGAACCACGAATCGTTAATGGCTGCATTCCAAGATTTGGTTACGGTATAATTATCAAACTGGTGAAAGGCAAAGCCGAAAGTCATGAAAGCACATAATATGACCAGTATCCAGACGTCTCTTTTGCTTTTCGCAAAATAATTGCGACCGTCTAGCCAACCTATTTCGGTAAGATAGTGGAGTGGTCCTAGAACAGCATAAGAAAGCAAGAATACGTGAAATGGAAGTTTTACAGCAAGAATAAATGACAGAATCATTAATCCTATATTGATATAATCAAGTTGCTTTGCTTTCATTTCTGACAAATCTAAACTTAAAAATAGAGTAGACTATAGAGAGCATGTTATTTTTTTAATATCATAAAGTACATTTGTGCTTAATCGAAACAAATCGCTGAAATGAAAAAATTACTTAAACTAACTCCATTGCTTGTACTAATGATGCTTTTAACATCGTGCTGGCCACCTAATACTATAGTAGATAGAGACGAATCTGTGAATGAAAGTTGGGCTAATGTTCAGTCCTCTTATCAAAGAAGATTAGACCTTATAGATAATTTAGTAAATACAGTGAAAGGAGCCGCAGAATTCGAAAAAGAAACGTTTATTGCTATTACCAAAGCACGTGCCGGTATTCAAGAGCCAACTGAGGCTATGTTAGCAGATAAAGATGCTTTGGCTCAGTTTTATGCTGCTCAGAAACAGCTGCAAAGTCAAGCTCGTACTATGTTTAATATATCTGTAGAAAACTACCCAGAGTTGAAAGCTACGGATGCCTTTAGAGATTTTCAAGCTCAGTTAGAAGGGACAGAAAATAGAATCAACGTAGCTAGAGACAAGTATAATAGCACGGTAAAAAATTACAATGGGTATATTCAAAAAATTCCAGGTAAGTGGTTTGCAGAAGATAAAGAAACGCGTAATTACTTTGAAGCTGATTCGGGCTCAGAAAAAGCACCTAAAGTAGAATTTTAGAATTATTGGCTATGTCTATTTTTAAATGGGAACCACTTAGTCCTGACCAAGAGCAGCGAGTACTAAAAGCTATAGCTGCTGCCGAGCTAAATACCTCTGGTGAGATACGCGTGCACATAGATAAATATTGTAAAACGGACCCTGTGTTTAAGGCTATGAACTTATTTACTCATCTTAAAATGGAGGAAACGAACAACCGAAATGGAGTATTGCTTTATATAGCTAAATTGGAAAATAAGTTTGCCATAGTAGGAGATGAAGGGATAAATAAAGTGGTGCCAGTAGATTTTTGGGAAAGCACCAAAGAGCTAATGAAGGCAAGCTTTAGCAGAGGAGAAATTGTAGAGGGGCTAGAGCAAGGGATAAATAAAATAGGGGTGCAGCTAAAGCAATATTTTCCGTATGAAGATGGAGATATAAATGAACTTCCAGATACTATAAGTTATGGTTAGAAAAGGGAGTTTATTAACACTACTATGTATAGCATTTTTGGCGACAGCCAAAAAAGTGCCGCCAGCACCTACTGAGTATAGATGGGTGCAAGACTATGGTAATGTACTAGATGCAGACCAAGAGTTATATCTCATAAATAAGCTCAAGAAGTATTTTGATTCTACGTCTACGGAGATAATAATAGTTACAGAAAGTTCTCTCGAAGGAGATGATGTTTTCGACTACAGCTATAGACTTGTTCAGGAGTGGGGTATAGGTCAGAAAGGGAAAGATAATGGTGTACTGATATACGCTGCTGTAAGAGACCGCAAAATGTTTATACAGGTTGGCAAGGGAGCAGAGGGTGCTTTACCAGATATCTATGCCAAAAGAGTTTTAGAAAATCAACTGAAACCAAATTTCAGGAAAGAGCAATATGGTAAGGGGTTTGACGAAGCTACTTCTGTAATTATTCAGCACCTCAATGGTGAGTTTGTGAATGATACACCTGCAAGGCAAGGTGAAGGGATACCTATTTGGGTCATTATTTTAGTAGTAGTGCTCCTAGTACTTATGTTTACAAGCGGAGGGAATAATGGACGAACGTTTACTCATGACGAGTCTAGTAGCAGAAGAGCATTGCATAGGCCACCTATTTGGATAGGCGGCGGTAGAGGCGGCGGATTCTCCGGAGGAGGAGGAGGATTCGGCGGTGGATTCGGTGGTGGAAGTTTTGGTGGAGGAGGAGCTGGAGGTAGTTGGTAATATGGAGAATATACTTTTTATAGATGTAGAAACAGTGCCTCAGGAGGCTAGCTATGCTCACTTAGATGATAGGTGGAGAAAACTTTGGAATCATAAGGCCCAGTCGTTAGCAAAAAATGAGGAAACTCCCGAAGAATTGTATCCGCGAGCTGGTATCTATGCTGAATTTGGCAAGGTGATTTGTATTTCGGCGGGTTTCATTACCTCTGCAGGAGATAAAAGAGAATTAAGAATAAAGAGTTTTTATGGTCACGATGAGAAGCAGCTACTCACAGATTTTTGCGGTTTACTAGACCAAAACTATTTTGCTAAATCCCACTTTCTATGTGCTCATAATGGTAAAGAATTTGATTTCCCATATCTCTGTAGAAGGATACTGGTGAATGAGTTGCCTATGCCAGATATCTTGGATTTAGCAGGTAAGAAGCCTTGGGAGGTAAAGCACCTAGATACATTGCAACTATGGAAGTTTGGTGATTATAAGAGTTTTACGTCTCTAAATCTACTCGCGGCTTTGTTTAATATCCCCTCACCAAAAGATGATTTAGATGGCAGTATGATAAAAGATGTGTACTACGTAGATAAAAATTTAGAAAGAATAAGGGACTACTGCCAAAAGGATGTAGCAGCACTTGCGAGTATCTTTCTGAGAATGAATAATTCTCCTGTTTTAATAGAAGAAGAAGTAAAAATAGTATGATAAAAGCCATTTATCCCGTTCACTGGACGGAGTATGAGTTGATCGATTCTGGAAACGGGATGAAGCTGGAAAAGTTTGGTCATCAAATATTAGAAAGGCCCGAGCCTCAAGCTATATGGAGTCCTAGACTTACTCAAAAAGAATGGAAGGGTATGGCCACCGGTAGTTTTAAACAGCAAGGAAGTCATAAAGGAGAATGGCAGCTCAAGGGAAACGGAAAGTCTTGGTTTATAAAGTATAGTTTAAAAGACGAAACCCTAAAAATGAAGCTCAATTTTACGCAGTTTAAACATATAGGGATATTCCCAGAGCAAGCTGCTAATTGGGATTATATTTACAAAAAAAGCAAAGAGCTAGGCCCTAAATCAAGTGTGCTAAACCTTTTTGCCTATACAGGCGGAGCATCGCTCGCTGCTAAAGCTGCGGGTGTGGATGTGGTACACGTAGACTCTATAAAACAAGTAGTAAATTGGGCTAATGAAAATCAAGAAATAAGCAAGCTCAAGGATATACGATGGGTAGTAGAAGATGCCCTCAAATTTGTGAGTAGAGAGGTGAAACGAGGCCGAAAGTATCAAGGAATAATCTTAGACCCGCCCGCTTACGGCATAGGTGCCAAAGGGGAGAGGTGGAAACTAGAAGAGAAGCTGGGTTTGCTACTACAAGAAGTGGCCAAGTTACTGGATGACACAGGATTTTTGGTGCTAAATGTGTACTCTCTTGGCTTATCCCCATATATTATTCAGAACCTTATGACAGATTATTTCAGCCACAGGGAAGTTGATATTTCTGAGCTTTGCTTAAAGTCAAGAACTGAGCAAATTTTGCCCCTGGGCATAGTCGCTAGAATATAAAAAAGGGTTATAACGAGGCCCCCTTCTTTTAGTACCTAACTAAACTAACTTTTAACGTGCTGACTGATTAAGCTCAGCGAAATTGTAAGACAGTGAAAATTCTAATTTGTAGGAGTGCAGCGAGCATAGTTCAAATGACACCATATATTAACTATAAAAAATCAATGAGTTGGGTAATAATAGCCTAAATATACCTTAGAGATTGAGTATATTGGTGTATTTTTGTTTCTAATAAATGAAAATTTGGACATACATAGTACTTACTTTTGGCATTTCGATTCATGCATTAGGGCAAGCTCCTACTAGTCCAGCTACAAGTATTTCTTTGGTCAGCAAATACTGCTCACAAGCGACTATAGGATGGTCAAATGGAAATGGAGTAAGACGTATCGTTGTGGCCTCTAAAAGTAGTCCTGTCACCTTTGTGCCAGCCAATAACACTTTCTATCTGAGTAATCTGAATTTTGGGCAAGGGACAAATTTAGGTTCTAACCAATATGTGGTATTTAACGGCTCGGCTAATTCTGTAACTATCGAAAAACTAGAATCAAATACAACCTATCACTTTGCCATTTATGAATACAATCAAGGTCCAGTAGATATATATTATCTCAGGACAGGGCCACCCACTTTTAACCTTACAACTGAGAATATTACAGCATCATTTACAATGGATATTAGAAACCAATGCGATAGTGGTAATGTGACCAACTTTACTGGGTCTGGTGCCGCAAGTAATGGCTCTGCTCTTACCTATAGTTGGGATTTAGATGATGGAAATACTGCTGCTACACAAAATATGAGCCACACGTATGCTAATTTTGGCATATATCAGGTGAAATTGACCATTAATTCCTTCCGATGCGAAGCTATTACGATACTTGACGACACAATAGCACCTACTCCTGTTGTACGGTTTGAGCTAGATCCTGCGGAACCTAATAATTCGCAGCAACAGTGCTTTTTGGAAGCGGATGGCACTACGAACTTTTTTAAGTTTAAAAACAATACGATTATTGGTTCACTGAGTGGGTCTATTTCTAAAACAGCTTATCTTAGGAGATATGGAGATGGGACTTTTGATACACGTTTAAAAGGTCAAAAAACATACAATGCACCGGGCATATACATAGTAAGACTAAGTGCTACTAGCACACAGGATAGTGTAGTGTTTTGTACCGATTCGTTCGAGCTTACAGTGGAAGTAAGACCACGACCGATAGATACTCCACTTATTAGTTTCGAAAAAGAAATGTGCCTAAGCGGTAATCTTTTTACGTTTGAAAATAACACCTTGGATCCAGGTACTGTTAGCACTTGGGATTTTGGAGATGGATCTAGCAATACAGGAAATTTAGTTACTCATACTTATGTGGCCCCCGGTACTTATTATATCAACTTAACGGTAGTTGATGGATTTGGGTGCTATGATGAATACTATGATAGTATTAGAGTGGCCCCACAACCCAATAACACATTTGCAGGCTTAGCCAGTAGTTATTGCCTTGGAGATGCACCTATAAACTTGCAAGCTAACTTGGCAAATGGAGAATGGTTCGGAGATAATATAGATGCTGCTGGCAGTTTTTCGCCTATTCAACTAGGTATAAGTACAGTTAGCTATGCTGTAAATGAAAGTGGATGTAAGGACACGTTTACACTATCTACAGAGGTATTTGCAATACCGACATTCGAGTTGGGCAATGATACGAGTATTTGTAGTGGAACAAGTTTTGTATTGCGAGTGATAAAAGGGACTACCAACGTAAGTTGGAGTAATGGAGATGTCGATTCTTTTACTACTGTGAGCTCCGCTGGCCTACTTTGGGCTCAAAGGTTAGAGAACGGATGCAGCTATAGAGATAGCATTCAAGTACAGGTGATAAGTATTCCTTCCGTATATTTAGGAATAGACTCTTTGCTCTGTGGCGATGGACGACGAGTAATAGATGTAACAGCCAAAGAAGCCACATATACTTGGAGTGATGGATATAGTGGAGGTGGAAATAGAGTGATAACCAACTCTGGTACATATACAGTGACGGTGACTAATAAATGTGGTACTGCGTCCGATGATGTAGTGCTAGAGTTCTTACCTTATGTGTGTGATATTTTTATACCCAATGCATTTTCACCCAATGCAGATGGGACAAATGATGTGTTTCGGCCATCTGGGAATGTGGAACTGCTAAGCATGATGATTTTTGATAGATGGGGTGCTAAAGTGTATCAAAGTACACCTATAGAATTTGCTTGGAATGGCACAGTACAAAATGTACCTGCACAAGTTGGCCATTACTACTTCGTAATACGCTATCTGCTGCCTACCGATGGCACGAGTGTGCCCATTACTTCTAGCGGAGAGGTATATCTCATCAGATAATAACCTGATTTCGACTATTATTTTGAGATGCAGATTTTCATAAAACCTTGGAGGCGAGAGGTTTTAGTGTAGATATAGCGAGCTATATCAAGATAAAACAACGATGATCACGAGATTTTATGAACAAAACAGGTCGATTACACATTTAAACAGCCATTTTCTTCCTAAAACTGTCTTGGAATAGCTCGCTATTCCTTCACCACTTTCACTCGAAACTCACTATTTAAAAATGTTCTGAATCCAAAATAATAATCGAAATCAGGTTAATAGGCTAAAGCTCAAACCTAAGGCCAACTCTAGCCGCTGGCGTAAATAGTGTAATTTTAGGAAGAGACGTGGTAGTGGAAGTGAATGGTATAGCTATTTTAACCCCGCCAAATACATCGACGATGGGTGATATACTGTATGATACGTCACCATAACCTATAGCTTGTACTAGAAATAGCCTAGCTTCTATACCTGTATTGTCTGTGAAAATATGGCTAAATTGGTCTTTGATAGCAAAACCCTCTGTGGTAATTTTTACATCGCTCTGCAATAGAAAATAGAGCCCTAGTCCAGTACCAATTTCTATGTTTACTTTACTATCTAAGCCTCTAACTTGCAACTTTCTAGTATACAATATTTGCGAACCTATGTACTTCTGTCTATGTCTTATTCGTGCGACCTTATTAGCACCTTGAGAGAGGTCTCTTATCTCGGATAAGTTGGGATGTATTATATCCAAAAATTGCAAATTTTCTTTAACCAATAGTAAATTATACTGCTGATAACTTGGGATGAAAGTGATGGCTTGGTAGCGATCTATTTGCTTTCTAATCTCTACGCCAAATCCAAGGGTTTTGTCTATGTGCATTAATCCTCTAATAGAATCGCTTTGCTGCTTTGGTTCCGTGCCTAAACGAACTATGTTAGCTGTAGGTTCTATAACTATACCTAGGTGGGTCTGAGCAGGTAGCTGCAAGCCAAGAAAGAAGAATATTGAGATAAAAACAGGTTTCATTTACTACGAAGTAAGTAATAAAAGCGATATGTAAGTGCAATAGCAGAAACGGTAAGTCCTAAACTTAAGCCTATCCAAATGCCATTAACACTCTGAAATAATACAGGAGCATTTTTGCTATGGGCTAGAAAATAGCCAATAGGAATAGCAATAACCCAATAAGCGATGAAGATGAGAAAGCTAGGTAATACAGTGTCTTCTATGCCTCTTAGTAAACCTACAGACACAGCTTGTAGACCATCGCCTAGTTGAAAAATAGCAGCAAAAATCAGTAGATTAGCACCCATACGAATGACCTCTGAATCCGTGGTGAATAATGAAGCTAAAGGAGTACTGAAAGCTAAAAATATTAGAGCGAAAACTAGCATTACCAATATACCTATCTTGTGTCCTTGTAGTCCGTAGTTTCTTACATTGAGGTAGTTCCCATTGCCGTAGGCTTTGGCTACGCATATAGAACTGCCGGCAGATATGCCACTTGCAAACATATAGGTGAGAGATGCTAGTGTAATCGCCAGATTATGTGCTGCAGATTCTCTAGATCCCAAAGTTCCAGCTAGTACAGCTGCTCCCGCAAAAGCTGCTATTTCTAAGAAATATTGAAATCCTGTAGGTAGCCCTAAGGTAAATATTCGCTTGTAAAAGGTGATACGTGAAGATTCGAAAAATGACTTGCGAAAAGAGGTGAATGTGATGGGTGTTTTACTGCTTTTGAATAATACGAAGAGCATAGTCGCAGCCAAAAATATACGAGAAATAATGGTGGCATATCCAGCCCCATTCAGTCCATATGCAGGACTACCTAATTTGCCATAAATAAATATCCAGTTCAGAAATACGTTAAGTACCAATGCTAGTAATGTAATCACCATACCCCCTAGTGTGAAGCTAAAGCCATCACATAGATTTTTGGCAAAGAAGAATATGAGCATAGGCGTAAGTGACCATGCTACAAGTGTAAGGTACGGTATGGAGAGTGCAGAGACTATATCGGTCTGCTGAAAGAGATGAAAATGAGAGATGCAATACCATAGACCTAAGCCCCCAAGTACGGATAAAGCTAGTGTCACTATGAAGCTATCTCTAGCTAAAATACGGTACGATGATGTTTTATTTTTACCTTGCAAAATACCTACTATAGTAGCAAAGGCCATGGTAACACCCATAGGGAAAATGGCTACAAAGAAGAAAATGCTATTGCATACACCCGCTGCGGCAAGCTGATGGTGACCTATATCTCCTACCATAATGATATCAAAAAAACCGGTAAGCACCATGCCAAGCTGACTAATGATAATAGGCCAACTTATTTTGATTATATCTTTGATGTATTGATTCAAGAAATAGGAAAATAAATGGCGACAAAGGAACTCCAAAATGTTGCGAAAAAGAAATTAGTTGTGCTCAGTGGTGCAGGTATAAGTGCAGATAGTAGAGTGACTATTTTTAGAGGTAGCAATGGTCTGTGGGAAGGATATAATATCATGGAAGTTGCCTCACCAGAAGGCTGGGCAAAGGACTATAAAACGGTACTGGAGTTCTATAATGCTCGTAGGAGAAATATAGCTAGCGTAAGGCCTAATGAAGCTCATGTGCTTTTAGCCGAGATGGAAAAGGAGTGGGAGGTAAGCATAGTAACTCAAAACATAGATAACCTACACCCGCAGCAGGCGAGTACGAGTTTATCTGCTCCTATCCTGGTCACTGGGGCAGAATGAAAGGAAAATTTGTGACGGAGTAGGACAAGTCTAAATGCAACATAAGTGCATTTACAAGTATCTTTACACCGTGCCTCGTAATCTGAAGTCCATATTCGTTTATCTCCTAGTTTCACTGAGCTTTGTTAGTGTTGGTCAAACTCCAGAAACCAATCCTACTATTAACGCAGCTAATCTTTGGTTATTTGGAAAAAACATTTGGTTAGATTTTGCCAACAATAACATAATACAAAAAAGAACAAATGAGATAAATGTCTTAGAAGGAACTACTTCTTATACCGATAGCGTTAACAGCTTCTTCCTTTCGGGAAATGGTGACTCCCGATACTCAAATTTACATCTTAATAATTATAAAATTCCAACAGGATTCAATGATAATGGAGGGCAAGGTGTTCTCTTTATTGTCCATCAATCAAATAAAAAATTATAGAGGTCGCTAGATAGATACATATAAAGTTGTATGTTGTAAGTCAATAAAGTGGTAATAATATGATCAATTTCGAAGGACAAAATGCCCAAGAGTTCTATGTTCGATTCAGTACAGAGGATTCTTGCAAGGAATA
>JBDNFQ010000252.1:0-4091 GCA_041689715.1 Bacteroidia bacterium | reverse complement strand
TAAGCGGATGAATGAGTACACAGAGAATCGTATCTCTATCAATGATATTATCATAAAAGCAACGGCAGTTGCCCTTAAGAGCCATCCAAATGTAAATTCATCTTGGCTTGGAGATAAGATAAGA
Source organism: Bacteroidia bacterium (assembly GCA_041689715.1). Lineage (GTDB taxonomy): Bacteria > Bacteroidota > Bacteroidia > NS11-12g > UBA9320 > UBA9320. Next base: position 3,967 of record JBDNFQ010000252.1, on the reverse strand, counting down.
AGAAATCACCACGTGCACATAGGTGTAGCAGTAGCTATAGATGATGGACTGCTAGTTCCTGTAGTGCGTTTTGCAGATAGTAAGTCACTCTCTCAGATAGGAGCAGAAGTGAGAGAATTAGCCGGCAAAGCAAAAACAAAAGAATTACAACCAAAGGACTGGGAAGGAAACACCTTCACTATCTCTAATTTAGGAGCATTTGGTATAGACGAGTTCACAGCTATAGTAAATCCGCCAGACGCGTGTATACTAGCTATAGGTAGCTCTAAGGAGACTGTGATAGTAGAGAATGGCGAAATGAGACCGGGTCACGTAATGAAGGTTACGTTGAGTTGTGATCACAGAGCTGTAGATGGTGTTACGGGAGCTAATTTCCTACAGACCTTTGCAGACCTACTAGAGGAGCCTGTGAGGTTATTGGTGTAGTGCCCGATGGCATAGATATTTTGAAGCCCAATTCGAAAGAGTTGGGCTTTTTATTTTGTACCTAATTAGATGGACTGACTTAGTATTATACTAAAAGGAATCTATAAGAGACCCAAAGGCAATTTACTTTACCGAGTTATGCCATAGCAGTATTGAAGGCCATGTATACCGACGATACAAATCAGTGGAGTTCCATTCATTTGGATATTTCCAAAGAATTGTTTACAATTGCAAAGCCTTTCAGGCAATTCTCAAGAAAATTTTCAAATTTTTTCTCGAACACAGTTAAAAACATTTAATTCTTAATAAAATACATGTACGATATTCTTTCATTAGGAGAGATGCTCCTTCCTGATTTGCGTAAGATCGCAGACGAACATAGCATCGTTCACAAAGGACTAAAAAAGCAGGATCTAGCCTATAAAATACTGGACTTTCAGGCAGTAAATCCGGAAAAATTCAGAAATGAAAAACCCGCAAATGAGACTCCTTCTGACGATAAAACGGCAGAAAACACGCCACCTAGAGTAAAAAAAGCAGCTCCTATAAGAAAGGTAAGAACAGAGGAAGATAAAAAAGAGGGACCTCAAAATAACGCTTCAAAGAATGACGCTCCGCAAGGAGATTATCCAAGAGCAAAAGACGGAGAAGAGAGAACGGACAGACCTCGTAAAGACCGTCCCAGAAAAGACCCTCCCATAAAAAAAGAACGCAGAGATGATAACGGCCAAGAAGCTAACGATAAATCTCAACCCGTCCGAGAGAATAGAACAGCCAAGCCAAATAACAACCCCAATCAAAAGCAGCATACTCCAGAAGAGAAAGAGGCTAGAGATAAGGAAAGAGCGGAAAGAGAAGCAGAACGTTCAGAAAAAGACTCAGAACGCAAAAGAGTAGAGGAAGAAAAAAGAACTAAAAAAGACGCAGAGGAAAAGTTAATAAACTACCTAGAGCTAGAAGGAATAGTGACGACTCAAGGCGTACTTGAGGTTATTTCGGATGGCTATGGTTTCCTTAGATCTGCTGATTATAACTACCAACCGTCTCCGGATGACGTATATATAGCACCTAATCAAATCCGCCAAAACGGATTAAAGACGGGTGATACAGTTAGAGGGAGTATTCGCCCGCCTAAAGAAGGCGAGAAGTACTTTGCTCTTATCAATATTTTAAGTATTAATGGTCGTTCGATAGAGTTTGTAAAGGATAGAGTTGCATTCCATCACCTTACTCCACTTTTCCCAGATGAGAAGTTAAACCTGGAGTACAAGTCTGATAATTATTCTACAAGAATAATGGATATCATATCTCCGATAGGTAAAGGCCAACGTGGACTTATAGTAGCACAGCCAAAGACGGGTAAAACCATCTTACTGAAAGACATAGCTAACGCTATATCTGCAAATCACCCAGAGGTGTATATGATTATTCTACTCATAGACGAACGTCCTGAGGAGGTTACAGATATGGCTCGTAATGTGAAAGCAGAAGTAGTTGCTTCTACTTTTGACGAACCAGCAGACAAGCACGTTAAACTTGCTAATATAGTATTAGAAAAAGCCAAAAGACTTACGGAGTGTGGACACGACGTAGTGATTTTACTAGACTCTATTACGAGACTTGCTCGTGCATACAACACGGTACAGCCAGCTAGCGGTAAGATACTAAGTGGCGGTGTAGATGCAAACGCCCTACAGAAGCCAAAACGTTTCTTTGGTGCTGCACGTAATATAGAAAATGGAGGTTCACTGACTATCCTCGCTACCGCTCTTACAGAGACGGGATCTAAGATGGATGAAGTAATCTTCGAAGAATTTAAAGGAACAGGTAACATGGAGCTGCAATTAGATAGAAAACTATCCAACAAGCGTATTTATCCAGCTATAGACATAGTGTCATCTAGCACACGTAGAGAGGATCTTCTTCTTGATAAAATAGTACTTCAGAAAATGTGGGTGATGCGTAATCACTTAGCAGATATGAACCCAGAAGAGGCTATGAGCACTATGCTTAACTATATGAAAGGAACTAAGAACAATGATGAGTTCTTAGTGAGTATGAACGGATAAGTTCGGCGGCATAAAACACATTAAGGAAGAGTAATTATAATTGATTTGTAGTTACTCTTTTTGTTTTCGTAGGGATTTGTGTTTTGAAGGTTACCTATGAAAATCGTGTCCCCTGAATGTAATTTTTTGAGGAGGATTATTACGGCTGGTGAAATAGTACCGTCTGAAGAACCAGTTGCACTGGTACTACCACCTTTAGGCTCTAACACAAGACTAAATGAAATCGGATTTTCATTCTCATTCACAAAGCAGGGTACAATATCTGTTTCCCCTTTTTGAACTTTGGAAAATAATGAAGTAAGCGAATCGAGGTCTGGGTTTATTAGGCTGAAAGTAGACTCGCATATGGGTGGGTCTATAATATTGAACCTATACTCGGAGGCGTAGTAGTATTTATTATTCTTTTTATAAATAGAGCTTCTTAGAGCAATGATGTCAGCATAATTAAGGGCTTTAATTTCTTGTATTGGTCGTGATAAGTTCGAACTTGTATTAATAGTATAATCATTGATAAAAGTATTAATGCTGTAGTGGTCATCTAAGCTCCGAGGGGCTATCCACATGTTTACTGTTACACTAGTGTCAAGCCATTGCACTTTGCTGTCACATCTATTGTATCCAAACGAGTCAGTAAAAATACTGATAAAGTTTTCTTTTGTAATATTGATAGGCTTCATAGGGCCAGCTGGGTCCATAGGGAAATATTGCCAGCAAGTATCTAGCTCTGGAATTACAAGTGAGTCTATGACCACATGTACATCAGGTACTTGGTACATGGCTCCACCTCTTTCATATTGTATCTCAGTAAAGAAGATGTGCTCATAAGGCTGTAGATTTTTAATGTTGTAGACTAGAGAGCTTTGGTATTCTGTCTTTAAGTAGCCATCATTCACAAAAAAATCTGGACCATTTTCGTTGCTCAATGGCTTAAACCTAATAGTAAAGGAAGCTGCATTTTGTCTATTCTCCTCATAGTTCATACACGTATTGAAAGTGGTCCATATGCTGTCTATTTTTTGAAAATCTTCAACTGAAATGATTTGAATGGAATCGTGATGATCAAAAGCAAAGTGACAGTTATCTTCTATTGGGATTATAGGATATACTAACTCTTCAGTGGTTTGAGCATTTACAAGGCGGGCCACTATAAAAACAAAGTATAGAGTTTTTACACTTCTCAACGAATCAGGGTAATAGTACCGCTGTACTCATATACTTCGTCATTAAGTGCCGTTACAGTTAAAGTGTATGCATACACATCTTGTTGAGCAGGTACCCCTTTATAGATACCGTTCCAGTTTTCTTCTTTATCCGTAGACTGGAACATAATCTCACCCCATCTGTTGAAGATGGTTAGTTTCATGTACTTCTCGCCACTTATGTGAGCTTTGAAACCTTCATTATCTGAAGGTCCAGCAAAGTCTGGGGTAAAGGCATTAGGTATGAAGACTATAAGGTCAGGGCCTATTACC
>JBDNFQ010000251.1:0-3853 GCA_041689715.1 Bacteroidia bacterium | reverse complement strand
TTCTTTTGCTTGATCTATTCCCAAAACTTCATCTACTTCCCACTTCCCTTTGGTTATCTGATAGATGCGTGGGCCTGCCACCTTATGAAAATAAAGGTGCTTGTAACCATCAGACTCACTGCTTACAATCATATGTTCACCATCATTTAAGAAGTATATATTGTCCGTGATATCGACATAATACTCGCTAGTTTCCTCTAGAGCAGGTTCCACATCTGTACCCGTAACCATGAGCATCTCCCATTTATTTTGCAGTCTATTGAGACGTTGTACAGCAAGCACATTAGGATCTTTAGTCCATTTGATACGCGGCAAATACTGGTCATTAGCACTTCCTAGCTCTATTTTTTTACACTTCCCTTTTATTGCATCTGCTATATATACGTCTACTACGCTATTGTCCTCTCCCCCTTTTGGGTATTTAAACTGATAAAAATCAGGATACAAATTACCATAAGTAGTCATCTGCCATTGCTTTACAGCACTTTCATCAAATCTGTAATACGCCAGCTTTGTTCCATCAGCATTCCATTCGAATCCCTTACTCATACCAAACTCTTCTTCGTATACCCAATCTACAGCTCCATTTATGATTGTATTATACGCTCCATCTTTAGTGATTCTCTTGGTTTTTCCTTTCACAAGATCCAAAATATACAAGTCATTGTCCTTCACATAAGCTACTTTATCGCCCAAAGGACTCAGCGTAGGATATCGCACACCTTCCCCTTTACCCGTTTGTATATTCCCTTTTAAATCAAAAACTCTAAAATCTCCAACGGTAGAATGACGGTATATAGCTGCAGCATTATAATACAATAGGATAATACTTTGATCTGTATTATAATGATAGTCATCAATACCTATCTTCTGACCTCTAAAAACGTCTTTGGCATTAATTATCTCCTTTGTTTTAGCTCCAGATACATAGTCGTATGCGTTTATTACAGAGAACTCCTCTTCATTTCGCTCCTGTATACAATACGACTTACCATCATTGAGACTTACAAAACCACTTATAGTCTTAGGGTAAAAAGTCCCTCCAGCCCAAATGTCTGTCAGTTCTATGTTTCGCTTTTGACTGTAAGTAAATAGTGTACAGCTAATGGATAGCAATAAAAGTATGTTTCTCATCCTTCTTATAAATTTGCTTCAATAATAACGTAATTTCTAAAATGAGCTGGATAGATAATCTTAAAGAAATAGTAGACGAAGACATCATTTTTGTAGATCCGAAAGTTTTAGCAAACTACGCAAGCGACTATACCGAGGATTTGGTTTACCTACCAGAAGTGGTAGCCAAGCCAAAGACAGTAAAAGAGGTGTCAAAAATTTTAGCATTCTGTACAGAAAACAATATTCCTGTAACTCCTAGAGGAGCAGGAACTGGACTGAGCGGCGGCAGCTTACCGGTGAGCGGTGGCATCTCCCTGTCTATGGAGCGATTTGATAAAATACTGGATATAGATGTCAAAAATTTTCAGGCTACTGTAGAAAGCGGAGTCATAAATGAAACATTTCAACAAGCAGTAAAAGCTGTAGGATTATTTTATCCGCCAGACCCAGCGAGTAAGGGAAGCTGCTTTTTAGGCGGCAACATAGCTCATAGCAGCGGAGGTCCAAAGGCCTTGAAATACGGCACTACAAAGGACTATGTGCTAAATCTGGAAGTAGTACTGCCCACAGGTGAAATAATATGGACGGGAGCAGATACACTAAAAAATAGCACCGGATATAACCTCACACAACTGATGATAGGTAGTGAAGGGACACTAGGAGTAGTGACTAAAATAGTTTTTAAACTGCTACCTTTACCAAAACACGACCTGCTAATGCTGGCTAAATTTGACTCTATGCAAGATGCCTGCAATGCGGTACCGCAGCTTTTTATAGCTGGCACGAGTCCAAGTGCACTAGAGCTCATGGAACGAAGTGCAGTGGAATATGTATTTAAGCACTCTTCAGGCGATACTTTGACTTCGCTCAGTATAACTGAAGACACTTCTACACAAGCATATCTGCTTATAGAAGTAGATGGTAACGATATGGATAATCTGTTTAGCCAATGTGAATTGATAAACGGAGTATTAGAAACTAATAATGTGAGTGAAGTACAGTTTGCCGATACGGCAGAGCAAAAAGAAAAGCTATGGAAAATACGCCGAAGTATAGGCGAAATGGTAAAAGCACATAGTATCTATAAAGAAGAAGACGCGGTAGTAAAACGTGCTCACCTACCGGAACTAATGAAAGGTACTAAGGCTCTAGGCGAAGAGTACGGTTTTGAAAGTGTATGCTATGGACACGCTGGCGATGGCAACTTGCACATCAATATTCTGAAAGGAGAACTTACTGATGAAGAATGGAATGGACCACATCTAGAAGAGGCTATTCGTAAAATATTTCGCCTATGCAAAAAACTAGGAGGCACTATCAGTGGAGAGCATGGCATAGGTCTAGTTCAAAAAAAATATATGAACGAAGTACTAGACCCCATTCACTTTACACTGATGAAAGGAATCAAAAAAACATTTGACCCGAGTGGTATATTGAATCCGAAAAAGATTTGGGAATAAAAAGCAACCCATAATTGGGTTGCTTCTAGACCTTCATAAAAAATACTATTTTAATTCAAGTTAGGTTTGAGGTCATTATTAAACACAAACTCTTTATTTTTCACATCCAATTTAATGACTGAATCTGCAGCGATTTTTCCAGATAATATATCCTTACTCAGTTTATTAAGCACTTCTCGCTGCATGGCTCTTTTGAGCGGACGTGCACCAAACTGTGGGTCATAACCTATTTCTCCAAGCCAGTCTAACGCTTCACTACTCGCTGCAATCTGTATTCCTTGAGCTTTTAGCATTTTTTGTAAGCCTGCAAACTGGATGTCTACTATGCCTCTTATGTTTTCACGTGTTAGTGGTTTGAACATCATAATCTCATCGATACGATTCAAAAACTCAGGGCGAATAGCCTTTTTAAGCAACTCAAAAACTTCCACTTTTGTTTTCGCCTCTATTTCATCTGCATTGGTATCCGTTATTTCACTAAAACGCTCTTGTATCAAGTGACTACCAATGTTACTCGTCATGATTACTATCGTATTCTTAAAGTTTGCAAGACGCCCTTTATTATCAGTCAATCGACCATCATCTAACACTTGTAGCAAAATATTGAAAACATCTGGATGAGCTTTTTCTATTTCATCTAACAGAATAACGGAGTACGGCTTACGTCTCACAGCTTCTGTCAACTGTCCACCTTCGTCATACCCTACATATCCTGGAGGAGCTCCTATCAGTCTACTTACCGTATGCTTCTCTTGATACTCACTCATGTCTATACGCACCAAGGCGTCCTCTTTATTAAACAGGTATTCTGCTAAGGCTTTAGCCAGTTCTGTCTTACCCACTCCAGTAGTACCTAAGAATATGAATGAGCCTATGGGTTTCTTAGGATCACTAAGGCCAGCTCTACTTCTACGTATTGCATCAGAGATAGCCCCTATAGCATCCTCCTGACCGACTACACGATTGTGTAATTCATCTTCTAGATTCAATAGTTTTTCTCGCTCGCTTTGCAGCATACTCTGTACAGGAATACCTGTCCATTTGCTGACTACCTCTGCTATATCTTCACTCGTTACCTCCTCTTTCACTAGTGAGCTATTCGCTTGTCTTTCGAGCAGTTCTACTTTTAGTTTCTCGAGTTTTTCTTCTGCTTCTTTTATCTTACCGTAGCGTATCTCCGCTACCTTACCAAAATCTCCCGCTCGCTCTGCACGATCTGCTTCCATACGAAAAGCTTCTATTTCCTTCTTCTTAGTCTGTATCCCATCCACTACAGC
>JBDNFQ010000250.1:0-2258 GCA_041689715.1 Bacteroidia bacterium | reverse complement strand
TACATGATTTTAATTCTCAACTATTGTATATTTCCAATCCCCTTTATTTAAAGTAACTATCACCTCATTGCTGAAGTATTTGCGTTTGTACATTAAGGTGTCAGCATTATTTTTTACAATCTCAAAGTCGCCATAAAGCAGAGCCATGTTTGCATTTCTAGTCTTTATTAATCCAGCTATTTCAAGCTGAAGAGCAGCTTCTTGTTTCTTTAGATTTTCGAATCGCATCATTCTTCTATTATCTGGATCACCAGCACCTGCCATTCCTATTTCATCACCGTAGTATAGGATAGGTATTCCTGGTATGGTCAGATTAAAGGCATTAAACATGGCCATTTTACGATAAGCCAAAGAGTCTTGCACTTCTATGGTCTGTTTCCATCCTATACGTTTGTACTCCATCCATGGGGTATCAAAACTAAGAGTGCCATCAGCATAGCTCATAAATCGGGGTTTGTCTTGATTTCCGGTGATATTACCCATCAAGTGATGGTATCCGTAGATGTTAAGACTGGCTTCTAATGCTTCTCCAAGTCTAGTCATAGACTCACCTTCAGTAGCAAAAACAGGTAACGCATTGTCATACATATTAAAGTCAAACTGAGCATCTAATAAGCCTGAACCTATGTAGCTATTGATGAGCTCGTGACTTCCGTATGTTTCGCCTATTTGGTAAATGTACTTGCCTTTTTCTTGGCTTACTTTCTTTACTTTTTTATTGAGCGTTCGCCAAAAGTTATTAGGAATATGCTTGGTTGCGTCGTGTCGGAATCCATCAAAATCATACTCGTTAATCCAATATATTGCAGAGTCTACCATAAAATCTGTAACCTCTTGTTTTTCTAAATCAAGTGTAGGTAGGAAGGTATCAAACCAAGTAGTCAGTCGATGCTCATCCCATTTCTCAGTATTCATAGTGCCATCAGGCAAGTAGAGAGGAGTCACCCAGTCTTTATGCTTTTGGTATACTGCGTGTTGCTCATGCACATGGTTTGCCACGTAGTCTAGCAGTACGCTTAGCCCATTGCTATGAGCAGTGTGGAGCATCTCTTTTACATCTGCAGAATTACCTAGTCTATAGTCTACCGAAGTGCTGGTAATGGGCCAATAACCGTGGTATCCGCTAAACTTGGTGTCTGGGTCATTGAACTGTCCCCAGGCATCTGTTGGATTTTGAGTGATAGGAGATATCCATATAGTATTGATACCTAGGTCTCGGAAATAGCCAGCCTTTATCTTTTGGGTAATCCCTTTTATATCGCCACCATAATATTGAGCTTTGGCTAGAATAGCCGGGTCGTTCACAGGTTTATTGTTAGAGGTGTCTCCATCTACAAAACGGTCTACCATCATAAAGTACATGATGCTACTGTGCCAATCACTATTATTTAGTTTAGTTGGATCAATGATTACTTTTCCTTTGGCCAGCGGTATGAGCAGGTCATTGCTAGCTGCTACTTTGTTGTAACCAAAAACTCGAATATGTGATCGTGCCTCGTACTTAGCAAAAGGAGGGATAAGCACCTTGAATTTATCACCTTCTTTTATAGCGTCTATTCTAAAGTTGTTCCAGTATGCATATACACCGTGAGTCATTTCTGAAGAAATGATGACTTCAGTTTTAGTGAATGAGTCCGTTGTTATTTTTGGTAATTGATCTTTGTTTGGTCCTTTGACTTCTAGCACATTATTAAATCCACCCATTCCGTTGCTGATTTTGATTGGATTATTTGGGTCGTCTATTTCTTTGCCGTCTGCTACTAGTTTGTATTGGTATTTGCCTGGTTTCAACATCAATTGAATTGTCCATAAACTAGGTCCTGTCATTTGCAATTCTAACCAATCAGAAAATTCCCCCTTAACTTTTAAATCATTAAAGTTTCGCATTGCTTCAACAGCTATTCCTGTTTTAGTTACTTTCATTCCCTTTACCAAAAAGGCATAAGGAATCCCTTCTGCATACACCGTTAGGTTACTAACTGGTCGGTTGTCTTGACCGGCTACTATGAAGATAAAATCATCTACGTAGCTAACTTGTAGTGTCTTGTCATCGCTCACTACAGAATCTATGATTACCGGGCTAGTAAAATAGTCTGATTGGATAATACGAGTAGTGTCACCAGTAAGCTGAATAGGAGAGGCTAGTCCAAAAATCTTCGTGTCGTTATAGGAGGTATTGTGTTGACCACAGCTAGCCAATAGGATGGCTAAGAAAAATATGAGTATGATGTTTTTCATTACTTGTTCTATTTTGGTCT
>JBDNFQ010000249.1:0-1329 GCA_041689715.1 Bacteroidia bacterium | reverse complement strand
TTTCCTCTTTAGACTAAGTAAGCTTTTTGCCTAGCTCCCCATAAAATACAGCTGACCCTTTTTTTTTTAATTTTTCTGCCGCAGGCTCAACATTAAGCCTGCCTGCCGCAGGCGAAATCAATTACTTCCATTTGGCGGTGCTTTAGCTCCGCTATATGGTCTGTAAAAGGGAGAGGCTTTAGCCTAATGTTTTTTTATGTAGTCCCGTTTATTCATCTAGCCCTACCTGCTTTTACGGGATATTCTTCTCGTTCTTCGTCTGACTCTGGCTGACAATCATATTCTAAATTACTAGGCCATTCGTTACCTAACTACCGTTACTGTACTCTTCAAGTTATACCACAGATTATCGGTGCCTTTGGCTCTGATGGTAACTGCGTATGCTCCCATAGGTGCTTCTGCTGCATCCCAACCTGGACTAGTTTGGTCTAGCTGTGCTATCTTCTGTCCATATCTGTTATAGATATTCACCTCGTAAAACTCTATACCAAAAGTGACAGGACGCCATACATCATTGAGCCCATCTGCATTAGGTGTGAAAGCTGTAGGAATGAAGATGACGGGTTTAAACGGAACGCACTCCACATTACTATAGCTTACTTGCTGTGGGTACTCATTTTCGTAAGCTGCTATTCTATAGCATTTATACGTGCTAAACCCAGCAAGTGCAGATGCTAAAAAGGTATTATCCTGATATGTTTTCGCTCCACTTCTATCTTCTCGGTAGATCTCTGTGTATGTGTTATTTTCATTTTGCACTTCTAATCCATATTCACATGCTCCTTTTTTCCAATCTCCATATGGAGTCCAATTGAGCAAACTGATGGTATTGTCCTCACTTCCTTTTCCTGTTAGCACTATATTTTGGCCGATGTTGCTTTGGAGTGTTTTTTCTTCACATACATTGGTTCCAAATATGGTGTACGTAGCTATTTCGTGGAGCGATTCTTTGGTGGTAGCATCTGTGTAGGTAGAACTGACTGCATCTGCTAGCCAAGCACCATTTCGGAAAAGCTGATAGCCCGTAGCTCCAGCAAAACTATCCCAAGTGATCTCTATCTGCTGATCAGGATTTACGGTCACTAGACTAAGATACGGCGTATCTGCACTCAGAAAACCCGGGTGTACTATCACAGTCTGACTATCTGTGGTCACGCAGCCTGTAGGGCCATGAATAGACTGATAGAGGGTTAGATATTGAGATGTAGAGACTCCTGCAGCCAATAGATAAGTATGAGATGATTCCCCTAGTATAGAAGTAGACTTCACTCCATCTCCCCACGTATAAATGACACTATCTCTTACATCTGAGTATGTGGTATTTACTGC
>JBDNFQ010000248.1:0-3790 GCA_041689715.1 Bacteroidia bacterium | reverse complement strand
TTAAATTTAACTTGATAATACTTGCCACTGGCACTAAAATCAAAGTATGGACTTAATAAATTTATATTAGCACCACCGCAATTGGCTCCTGTGCCTTCTGTATATAGATAGGTGCCGCCTGTGGTCCCCGGATTTACATCTGTGCCTGTTCCTACACCAGTAGTTAAGCGTCCTGCACCCGGTCCCGTACCAGGTGAAGGAGTCCCGGCAGTATCTGCACGCCAGTCGCCTCCATCATTGGGATCTTGTGTCCAGCCAGTAAATGTGGCTCCTGAGGTCGTAAGATCACAACTTTGAGGTGCAGATTGATGTACAGATGGAGATTCGAAATCTTCAGTGTATGGATACGTTGTTACCTGAGCATAAGTGTAAAGTGAAGCAAATAGAAAGAAAGCAATTAGTATGAAAGATAGATTTTTTCTCATATGATGATATTAATTTGATGGTGCTAAAATTATCATTTTATTATCACAATAGCAAATGCTCTAGTATGATTACTTTCGCCGAATGAAATGGTTCAAGTTTATCGGAGTGTTTATGCTTTTCATAGGTGCTGGTTATTTTGGGATGATATGGATGGCCCCAGAAGAAGTAAGTGTGCAAGTAAATGAAGATATTAATGCTCCTATTTCGGAGGTTTTTGCGGCAGCTGCTGACTATCAAACTTTCCCTAAATGGATCAATGGGGTACAAGCAGCTAAGCAAGTAGCTGGAAACGGAGCTGAGGTAGGTAGCGAGTATGAACTCAATTTTAAAGGAGCAGGGAATATGGTAATGAACCATAAAGTAACAGCACTAGAAACCAATAAGCAATATACTTATGTGGGTACAGTGGTAGATTTTATGCAAAAGAACTCAAGTACATCCTTCGAGTCATTGGATAGCACGCATACGCGAGTAAAAACTAAACTTACACTTAAGCCGCTGAGCAATCGTATGAAAATGTTTATGTATACGGATGAAACGCACAAGAAAAATGAAGCTTCTAACCTTACTGCATTTAAAGAGTTTTTAGAAAAATAAGAAATATTTTCTGTTAGCTAGGCTATTTTTTCCCAAGCTTTATGCCCTTGTCGCTCAGAGATAAGTTGCTGCATATTTTTATGATTTTCTAGTTCAGGGTCTGCTTGCAACATTTCTACTACTGCTTTTCGAGCTACTTCTGCTATATGGCCATCTGTACCTAGCGATGCTAGTTTCAGCTGATCCAAACCACTTTGCCTAGTGCCCGCTATGTCTCCAAAACCTCTAAGTTGCATATCTATTTCACTTAGTTCAAAACCACTACTTGAGTTCACCATAGCTTTTAGCCTAGTTCGTGCGTTTTCGCTTAGCTTTTTGCTACTCAGTAAGATGCAGTAACTCTGCTCAGCACCACGGCCTACTCGGCCACGTAACTGGTGCAGCTGCGAAAGCCCAAATTTTTCGGAACTTTCTATTATCATAATGCTCGCATTGGGTACGTTGATTCCCACCTCTATTACGGTAGTACTTACTAGTATGTTAGTTTTGCCATCGGCAAAGTCTTTCATCTTAGCTTCCTTATCGGCTGGTTTCATTTTGCCGTGTAGCATTTCTACCTGATACTCTGGTCTAGGGAAAAAAAGTAGCAATTGATCATAGCCCGTATTCAAGTCTTTGTAGTGCAGTGTTTCACTTTCTTCTATAAGTGGATAGACTATATAGGCTTGTCGTCCTCTGGCTATTTCTTCTTTTACAAATGACCATACCTTTTCTCTGGCAAACCCAAATCGGTGAGCCGTTTTTATCTCTTTTCGCCCAGCAGGCATTTCATCTATTACACTATAATCTAAGTCGCCATATACACTCATAGCTAAGGTTCTAGGTATAGGAGTAGCAGTCATTACGAGGACGTGCGGGTTTAGTTTTCCCTTATCCATCAATTTAGCACGCTGTGCCACACCAAAGCGGTGCTGCTCATCGATAATGGTTAGGCCAAGGTTTTTGAATTTCACCACATCCTCTATGAGTGCATGTGTTCCTATCAAAAGTTTAATCTCGCCATTTTCTAATTTTTCATGCAGCACTCTGCGTTCTTTGGTTTTAGAAGAGCCTGTGAGTATACCTATCTCTATGCCTATTTTGTCTGCTAGTTCTTTTAACCCTATATAATGCTGTATAGCTAAGATTTCTGTGGGTGCCATTAGACTTGCTTGGTAGCCATTGTCTACAGCCATTAGCACAGATAAAAATGCCACTATCGTTTTGCCACTTCCTACATCTCCTTGCAGGAGCCTATTCATTTGCTTAGTAGAGCATAAGTCGCTTTTTATCTCGGAGAGTACTCGATCTTGAGCACCTGTTAGTTGAAAAGGTAGATGTTTAGTCGCAAACTCCTCGAACAAAGCATTCTGGGATCCGAAGAGAATTCCATCTGCAGAGTCTCCTCGTTTTATTTTTTGCTTGATAAAAGGCAATTGTAAGAAGAATAGTTCTTCGAACTTAAGTCTGTATTGAGCTGCATCTACATGTCTTGGAGTAGGGGGCATATGGATAAACTGGAACGCCTTTCTTCTCGGAATCAGTTTGTACTTTTCGCACATTTCAGCAGAGAATATTTCGGGAATATCCAGTTTCTCATCAGATAATACCGTTTGCATCATCTGGCGAATAGCCTTGCTTTCTACTCGGCGGTTTTTCATCTGCTCAGTAGTGTGGTATACGCCTTCTAGGGAGGCTGCTTTTTGCCTATTAGCTACGGTATCTATTTCTGGATGTGTAATGTTTACTGTGCCTTTATAGAAATTTGGCTTGCCAAACACCACTATCTCTTCTCCTAGCTTGAGCACACCTTTAATGTACTTTACGCTCTTAAACCAAAGTAAATCTATAACACTTTCACCATCCGTAAACTGGGCAATAAGTCTAGTCTTTAGTCGTGGACCTACTTCTTCTATATGGGTTACTTTACCTTTGAGTTGTATGAAACTAGTATCGTGGTCTACCTCAGCTATTTTATAAAATTTAGATCTATCTACATATCTGAAAGGGTACTGCTCTAGCAAATCACCAAAAGTAAATACGCCTAATTCTTTGTTCAGTATTTCGGCACGTACACCTCCTACACCTTTCAAAAACTTTATGTCTGTGCTAAGAAACTCGTTCACGGGTAAAAGTACTTGCTTATGAATGCACCAATCTCCATCATCCATGCTATGCCTACGTGCACGATTATACCACCTACGATACTGCGACTATAGTATGCTACTATACCTAGCAATGTGCCGCCAAAGAAGGAGCTAATTAACTCGCCCATAGGCTTATTCCAATGGATGACCACGTACATATATGCCATAGGAAGTATGGCCTTAGGACCTACTATGCCTACGAAAGCGAGTATGAGAAATCCTCTAAAAAAGAACTCTATGCTAAAAAAATCAAGCCCGTATAAAAACTCGTATAAAGCAAAATGTTTCCAATGTTCAGAATTCGCAAAATCTATTGACAGTAGTTTTTGTACTCTAGGGTAGGAGGTTAGGAAATCTGCTTGCGTACTGGCTGCTGCTATTAGCGGCACCATAATTAGCAGCATAACAAAGTAGGGTTTAGTATTAAAATTTTTGAGAGTAAATCCGTAGAAGGGTTGTTCTTTTTTGTCAGTAAAATACCAATATATCCAAATGGCTAAGAATAAGAAAAGGCCTCTTCCTACAGTGCTCGATATACTTTTTAGCCAATCGAGATGTTCATATTTTGCTAATGGTATCAGCCATTCATCTATAAGCAAACCTAAAACACTTCTTGAAGAAAAAATGGCTACACCAAAACA
>JBDNFQ010000247.1:0-2607 GCA_041689715.1 Bacteroidia bacterium | reverse complement strand
TGGGGGACATACATAATCTCACATCTCAAAATCTCATATCTCATTTCTTCAGTCTAAAGTCTATCTTCTTACTTTTTCCCCATAATGAACGCAGTAGATCAGGGCATTGTTCAGTCTTCGATACAACCAAGCTAAAGCTTGCCCACTCAGACTGACAATCGTCTCCGATTCACGTTTAGTGTTTTTTGTCATCCTGAGTGTTTTTTTGATTAAAATGAGAAAAATTTATCGAAGGATGGACATAGTAACATTAGGCTAAAGCCTCTCCCTTTTACATACCATAAAGCGGAGCTAAAGCACCGCCAAATGGTGTTTTCCTGTGCAAGGGCAAAAGCCTTCACAGCAAAACTAAGAATCTTAATGTGCTCATTAAAAGTTTGGAGCTCCCACTAAACACCTCCCCTTCTACTAGAAACATCGAGCTAGAACATATAAACCACCTTAATGTTATGCCTGCTGCAGGCAAGTTTTAAACCTTAGTGCCTTAGTGTTTAATTTTTTGCGTCAGTAGTTTCGTCGAAGACGGAAACTTAATGTGCTTATTAAAAGTTTGGAGCTCCCACTAAACACCTCCCCTTCTACTAGAAACATCGAGCTAGAACATATAAACCACCTTAATGTTATGCCTGCTGCAGGCAAGTTTTAAACCTTAGTGCCTTAGTGTTTAAAATTCCCTATAAATTCGCAGCAATGAACGCAGTAGATCAAGGAGACGTCAAATACAGTATAGCTAACGGAATAGCTACCGTAGAATTTCACCATCCACTAAGCAATAGTTTACCCGGTAAAGTACTGGCTAAACTAGCAGATACTATCACAAAGTTAGGAGCTAACGACGATGCTTTAGTCATCATAGTACGAAGTGCAGGTGAGCGTGCTTTCTGTGCAGGAGCTAGTTTTGATGAGTTGGCAGCTATAGATGACTTAGAAGTAGGAAAAGTGTTTTTCTCTGGTTTTGCCAATGTAATCAATGCTTGCCGTAAATGCCCGAAACTAATCATAGGCAGAGTACAAGGCAAAGCCGTAGGTGGCGGCGTGGGACTTGCTGCATCTTTCGATTATACACTTGCTACCAAGCATGCTGCAGTAAAACTGAGTGAACTTGCCGTAGGTATAGGACCTTTCGTAGTAGGACCAGCCGTAGAACGCAAAATGGGTTTATCTGCTATGAGTCAACTAGCCATAGACGCTACCGAATGGCAAACCGCCGAGTGGGCCAGAGCCAAAGGCCTGTACGCAGATATATTTGATACCGTAGAAGAAATGGACTCCGCCATAGATACTCTTGCTGATAAGCTGCAAAAAAGTAATCCCGAAGCTATGCGATTACTCAAGCAGGTGTTTTGGAGAGGAACAGAGGATTGGGATACACTACTCGCAGAGCGTGCAGCTATGAGTGGGCAATTGGTCCTTTCTGACTTTACCAAAAACGCCATCAATAACTTTAAGAAGAAGTAGACCGCTTTTATTTATCATAATTTTTTCTTTTATTTGACTTTAACATAAACCAATCTAAAAATCTGTAATAAAAGACAATTATGCTAATTTTAGCGGAAGAGCCAGAAGAAAAGAATATTGGGGATTTCTAGTAATCAATCTTGTGGTAACTATTATAGCTGCAATTTTGGATAACGTTCTTGGAATCACTATTTCTCCTGAGATTCCTTATGGTCCTATTTATGGGATTTATGCATTAGCTGTGATTATCCCGAGTTTAGCAGTTGCTGTAAGACGACTGCATGATGTTAGTAAAAGTGGATGGTTTTTACTAATAGTATTAATACCGCTTGTTGGAGCTATTTGGCTTCTTATACTATATCTCACAGATGGGAAACTAGGAAATAACGAGTATGGTCCAAACCCCAAAGACCCTACAGAAGGGAACGAAGTGGAGCAAATAGGAACAGAATAAAAATTAATACAAAATGCCACTGGATTAACTCAGTGGCATTTTTTTTAAGAATCAGATTATTCATGGAGCCAAAGATAAGTATCTAGAGGATTGGTTTAAACTAGGTCTTCTTCACGTATTCCGTGATGATCACGATAGTCTGTCCATCTACCTTGCCTTCAATATACGTTTCATTATCTGGATCTAAGCGGATATTTCTTACTGGCGTACCTCTTTTTGCGATCATACTACTGCCCTTCACTGGAAGGTCCTTGATCAGCACCACGGAGTCTCCTACATTTAATAGTACGCCATTACTGTCTCTATGAATAACGTCTCCTACAGGAGCATCTTCAAAACCTGCTTTAGCCCAAGCCGTAGTTTCTTCATCCATATACATCATATCCAGCAAATCTGCTGGCCACCCTTCCTCTTTTAACTGAGTAAGCATCCGCCACGCTACTACTTTTACTACATTAGCTTCTGCCCACATGCTATCATTCAGACATCTCCAGTGATTAGCATCTACTTTTTCTGCATCTTGGAGTTGCTCACTGCAGGTCTCACAGGTCATCACACAGTTATCTACCACGTTGCCATCCTGCGGGGCTACAGCATATACTGTAAGTCCTGCTTTGCCACCGCACAGTTCGCAACTATCGCTTCCTCTATCTCTTAAATCTTGTTCTATGCTCATTGGGTTTAATGTTACATAG
>JBDNFQ010000246.1:0-1673 GCA_041689715.1 Bacteroidia bacterium | reverse complement strand
TAAATCCAGTCTCTGAAAGCTTAAAACTCATTTATGCCTCTCTGAATCCACCAAAAATAACTTTACTTAAAAAAGCTCTGGAATTTTTTGATTTTCTGATTTTTACTACTTTTACAAAAAATACCAGACCAACAGCCGGTTTTTAGACAGACTGCCGTGTAGTAATGCTGCGTAAGCAATTCGCTATATCGTGGATTCAGATAGTCTTTCTCAGCTTCTAATTCCTTTATTTCTTTAAGCACATCTGCAGGTAGCTGTGGTGCTAGCACCTCATTAGCATACTGGTTATAGTGCGGTATGGAGCTTACCATATTGGCCACTACTAGTCCCTTTAAGTTTTCTTGATATTTAAGAGCATATTCTATTCCTAAGATACCTCCCCAAGAATTACCATACAGGTAAAAATTAGTAGAGTCTAGTCCTAGTGCCACTCGTACCTGCTCTACTTCCTCCACAAAATGCGGGATATTCCACAGGCTAGTATCGTTCGGTTTTTCGCTGTAGTGACTCTCTAACTGGTCATAGTAGTAATATTCTATCTCTGCCCCTGGGAAGTAGCTATCGCAAGCTTCAAAGTATTCATGTGTAATTCCTGGACCACCATGCAGCAGCAAGACTTTTATTGTGGGATTATTCCCTGTACGTTTCGTCCACACCTTAAAAGTACCATTAGGTGTCTCTATAGGAATCATGCGTACACCGCCACTCATCACATCCAATCGTCCATCATTATTATGGTAATCAGAAGTCACCTGCTGGGCTACATCACCACAAGCCCACATTGAAATTATAAAAAGAACTGAAATTAATTTATTCATTTGAGGTTTCATTATTCATCTCTCTTATTAGTATTTGTAATGCGTGATCTATCTCTTCTTTGGTATTGAAAATAGCAAATGCTAATCGAATACCATTCAAGTCATTTTCGTAGATACCTCGCATATGTACATTATCATGGTAGGCTATATGTGAACACCTATTTACCGCATCTATTCCCTTTATTCTTACAGTTACGATAGCAGCAGTGCACTCTTCATCTTTAGGCGTGAGCATTTCTATTCCAGGATGTTTACTTATTTCACTTTTAAAATAACGGGCCAGTTCTTTACCTCTTTTTTCAATATTTTGCATACCAATAGTAGACATAAAATCGATGGCAGCTCCAAACCCTAATGTTATCGGAGTATTCCTGGTGCCATACTCATATCTGTCTGCAGTGTGCTTGTACTCTAGTGTTAAAGTACTGAGGTTAAATTTACTATCTGTATACGCTCCAGCATATACAGGATCACTTTGAGCTAGTATTTCTTTGTGCACGTAGATCAATCCTGTTCCTTTAGGACCAAAAAGCCACTTATGCCCGCTAGTGACATAAAAATCAGGATTTATCTCCTGCAGATCTACAGGTATCATACCCATAGCCTGTGCCCCATCTATGCATGAGAGTACTCCTTTCTTACGGCAATAGGCTGCAATATCTCGTACAGGAAGTACCAAGCCAGTGGTACACGTCACATGAGATAGTACTACTATTTTAGTCTTATCAGTTATCGCTTCTTTTACTCTTTCTAAGTTCTTTTGGCCCGAAGGATCTAGCTCAAATAGCTTAATTATTATGCCGGTTTCTTTTTGCAAGGCAAGCCACGGAGCTGCTCCACCTACGTGCTCATCCT
>JBDNFQ010000245.1:0-25087 GCA_041689715.1 Bacteroidia bacterium | reverse complement strand
TGGAGTTACCAACTACATGGTGGAAGTAGGAGGTGAGATGAGAGTGAAAGGTAAAAATGCAGAAGGGAAGTCTTGGCAAGTAGGTATTAATGTTCCGCTTATAGAAGCTAGAAATGAGGACTTCTTTAAAATATTGGAGTTAGAGAATGTATCGCTGGCTACAAGCGGCAATTACCAAAATTTTTATAAAGTAGATGGTAAACTAATCGGGCATACTATAGACCCACGTACGGGAGATCCTATAGTGTCTAACCTAAAGAGTGCTACTGTATTGCACGACTTCTGTGCTGTAGCAGATGCTTATGCCACTGCTTGTATGGTGCTAGGTCTAGAAGAGTCTACTCAATTAATAAAAGGCAATTCAAGTCTGTCAGCATTTTTTATCTACGAAGAGGAAGGTGAGCTGAAAGGGATTTATGTAGAATAGGAATCTGCTTTCCTTTTATTTTAACTAGAAGAACTATTTTGCGGTCCTAATTAATAGTATGACTGAAGTAGCCAAAAATGTAGCCGAACGCTTTATGCGATATGTACAAGTAGACACACAAAGTGATCCTGCGAGTACTACCTTTCCCAGTACCGAAAAACAGAAAAATCTTAGTAAAATCCTAGTAGAAGAATTGCTCGCTATTGGCGTATCAGATGCATATATGGATGAGTGGGGTTATGTTTTTGGTACTATTCCAGCTACATCTACCAAAGACGGATTGGAGACTATCTGCTTCTGCTCACATGTAGATACTGCACCAGACTGTAGCGGTACCAACGTGAAACCTATACTGCATACTAACTACCAAGGACAAGATATCACGCTTCCAGATGATAGCAGTCAAGTGATCACTACGAAGCAGCATAAATACCTTGCAGAGAGAATAGGAGATGATATTATCACTGCCAGCGGTACTACATTACTAGGAGCGGATGACAAAGCAGGTGTTGCTATAATAATGCAACTAGCAGTAGAGCTCATAAGCAAGCCAAGTATACAACACGGTGATATTCGGATACTTTTTACTCCTGATGAAGAGGTAGGACGTGGAGTAGATAAACTGGATATGAAAAAGCTGAATGCCGATGTAGGGTATACATTAGACGGTGGCCCTAGAGGTTCGCTAGAAGGGGATACATTCTCTGCTGATGCTATGACGGTTACTTTTCATGGTATAAGTGCTCATCCAGGCTATGCAAAAGGGAAGATGGTGAACTCTGTAAAGGTGATCAGTGATTTTTTAGATAATCTGCCAGCTTCAGGTTTTTCTCCAGAGACTACCAGTGGAGCCGAAGGATTTGTACATCCGTATAATTTGAGAGGTCAGTTGGAGTCTTCTAGTGTAGATTTTATCGTCAGAGATTTTACTACAGCTAATTTAGCAAAACACCAGCAGGTATTAATAGACCTAGCAGAAGCTACTATAGCCAAGTTTCCAGGAGCTCGATATGAGACATCTGTAAGAGAACAGTATAGAAATATGCGTGAGATGCTAGCTAAGTATCCTCATATAGAAGCTAATGCTGTAGAAGCTATGAAAAGAGTAGGCTTAACACCAAAGCAAGATCTAGTACGAGGTGGTACAGATGGTTCTAGACTCTCATTTATAGGATTACCTTGTCCTAATCTATTTACAGGAGAAATGGCCATTCACAGTAAGCATGAGTATGTAAGTGTACAAGATATGGAAGCCGCTATCAATACGTGTATAGAGATAGTGCAGGTGTATGAGGAGAAGGGGTAGGTATAAATGAATTTTATAGAAGCCTTCTCCACGAATGGAGGAGGCTTTTTTTTGTATCTTTTTTAGATACAAAAAGCTTCAATCTATAGACTGTTTTTTTGCATATAAAAAACAAATAACATTAATCCATATTAACACTTTTATGAAATTCAATTCTTTTATTATTATATTCGGGAACTTTAAAATCAATTTAGGGTCAATTAATTGAACTTAGAATTATGAAAAATCAAGTGATAGGAAGAAGAGTGGTATTTTACTTGTATGATAATGAAAGTCCTTTTTTATTGCTGAAAATGATTTGCAATTCCAAAATAAAAAGAACTCTAAAAATCAGTATTCTATTCAGTAGTATTTTAATACTTGCAACAATAAGCCTAAGTAGCTGTGTAGAAGAGAATACCAAACCACACTATACCGTATCTCAAGAAACCAAAGACTACTGCGTATACCAGAATGATACGCGATGGATTCATCAAGAAGAAAATACAGGTTTATTAGACACTTTAAAAGTTTATGAATCAAGATTATCTCCACAAGATTTAGATGATCGTTATTATACATATGATATATATATATATATAGGCTAAAATCTTCCATCTTAGGTTATGGTGTAAATGATTTTTATCGATTTTATGTCTTCCCAGAATGGAAGTACGGTGCGGGTGAGAATGTCTGTACTTCAGCTGGCCCATATACACGTGGGTTACAGCCTATAGAATATTTTGATGCGTTAGACACTGGTACTGTTTTTATACAATACGCTAATACCGACGGAATTAAATATGTGGCTTATCACGACTCTTTAGAAATACAAGGTAGATACTACACAGAGGTAAAGATATTTGAGCATCTAACTAAAATGGGAGAAGCATATCCTCAAAAAATCTATTGGGCCAAGCATATCGGCCGTATCCGATACGAACTTTTTAATGGTGAGGTATGGAATCTTAAAGAATATTCAATTAAACAATAACCACTAAGTACATAAACACAATGAAAAATTTAAAAACACTCATCTCTTTAGTTATTTTGCTAGTTTTTGGCATTCTTGAGACTCAAGCTCAGGAATGCGGCATTACGTATTCCCCTAATGTTATTACACAAGAAGTACCTCAATATCAAACCAATTTTACTATAAGCAGTTGGGTGAAACATCAAGACTCTATACAGTTGATTGGCGTTCCAAGATTAGACAGTAATGGATGGTTTACTCAACTCCCACAACGTCTCCTGCTAAGGGACGTTGTGGGCTAGATAGCACTAAAGCTAGTCTGTCAACTAACTCGTGGTCAATCAGTAAACCTCTCTATAATCCGTAAGTAACTCATCCGCTTTCTCTAGTTCGTAAAAGCGAGCTGAAGAATAGTGATATTTCGTATAGTCACCCGCTAGACTCCATCTACCCTGGCAAGGGTTTCTGTGAATATATTCTAGCTTAGTGATTAGCATTTCTACACTTAAGACTTCTTTGATATCAGATGAGGTTTTAAATACACGATGTTTCTTGCCACTCATTTTGGCCTTCTCAGATGTGCTGTGAAATAGTTCTTGAAGTATCGATTCTTTCTGTTGTTGTTCTAGACCTTTTATTATGTCATACGCTATGAAACGTTTGCCATTAGCAAGGATCTGATTTATAGTCTTATCACAGTGGTCAGGGATATAGAATATTCCGTGAAAATGATTTGGCATAATAACATACCCTAAGACTTTGACATCTATTGACTTTAGATACATAAACTATGTAGTGAAAGAGCTATATGCATTTGCCTGATGAATAAGATTCAGCCATCTATAGCAGGTAAATGTTACAAAATACGAAGTATTAGTTTTAATTTGAAGTCTGTTAGTAGGCACATACCAAAAGTAGTATATTTAACCTCAACGTCCCTTGCAGGAGACGTTGAGGGAGACTTATTAAGGATTATTTAATCCTCACTTTTGCACTCCTCAGCAGGCAGAGCACCGCACATAGTACAGGCTACACCTTCTTCTTGCATCATAGGGTTTTTGCCAGCACATCCGCCACGCACTTCGCCATCCTTTACCAGTACTACACGTATAGCCATGCCCAGTAAGGCAACACCTAAAACGGCTACTATCATTCCAATAACTACGAGAAACTGCATGTCTTTTAAATTTAGATACAAAGGTAAAATTATTTGTGATGTTCTCCTATTTCTATGGAGGTCTTCGATGTATCCTAGACTAATGTTTTTAGGGGTGAAACTTTTTCTGTGTATATTCGTATCATTATAAAAAGGTTTCAATCAACCAATTTTGTGATTAAAAAACTCAAATCCATAAAAAAATCCAACTTAGTACTACTTGTTTTAGTAGTACTCAATGTAGTTGCATTTACAACAGTTTCTTCTGGTATTAAACATAAAACACAGATTACAGAGACTATAGCTTCTAATAATGATAACAATACGTACTTTAAGTCTGGGGTGAATGTACTAGACTGGAGCTACACCTTGCTACGCTACTTTAAAAGGTAGATTGTTCGTAGAAATTTATTCCACATTGAGCCATTGTGGTACTACATCTTATTTTCTTGCGTTAACTTTGGAATAGGTAATGGATGATAATGCACCTTCTATTGTAAATTCTAAACTGTACAAGCAGTTTACTAAGTACAACTTGCACCACATATTTTTGTGGCTCATCTACTTTCTTTTTTGGGTTTTTGTATTGAGCCCCGGAGTTACCCGCTCAGATTTTTTTATAAACTCTACAGTAATAGTTGCCATACATGCATTAGTCAGCTATTTCAATATTTACTTTTTGTTTCCACTCTTTTTGCAAACGAGGGCGTACATTAAGTATTTCATAGCAATAGTGCTTAGTATTAGTCTAGCCACGCTCATAGATGCGGGGGTGTTTTCTATACTGAATACTATAGACCCTGAGGGGAAAAGCGGTCTGCTATCACCTCGATTTTTGCTAGCTACTGCTATGGCTATCACGTATACTACGGCTATTACTATGAGTCTGAAACTGGTAAAGCATTGGTACGAAAATGAGCGACTAGCCAAGGAGCTAGCCAAGATAAATACAGAGACTGAGCTTAAATATCTCAAATCGCAAATCAATCCACACTTCTTGTTCAATAGCTTAAATAGTATCTATGCACTATCACTTCAGAAATCAGACTTGACACCTGATCTTATTCTAAAACTGAGTGATATATTGCGATATCTGCTGTATGACGGTAGCGAAAAAAAAGTAAGTCTAGCTCAGGAGCTTAAATACGTAAAAAGTTACCTAGAGCTAGAAAAAGTAAGGCACGGTAGTAGGATGAATCTGGAGATAAACATAGAAGGCGATACGGAGTCTAAAGAGATTGCTCCTATGCTACTTATCCCTTTTGTAGAAAACAGTTTTAAGCACGGATTAGGAAAAGATAAAGACAAGGGCTACGTACATTTGAATGTAAGAGCTGAAAAAGATGAGCTATTCTTTAGTATAGCAAACAGTAAACCCATAAATGGTAGTGAAGTTTCGCAAGCAAAAGACTACAAGGGCGGGATAGGTCTTATCAATGTAAAGAAAAGACTAAACTTATTATATCCTAAAAATCATAAATTAGACGTGACTAAAGATGGTCCCGAATTTAAAGTAGAATTAAACATTAAACTTATATAGAATAGTATGAATTGTATAGCTGTAGACGACGAACCATTAGCATTAGACATTATTGAAGCTTATGTAAATAAGCACCCAGAACTTAGCTTAGTAGCTAGATGTAATAATGCTGCAGAAGCAAGTGAAGTGCTCAAAACACACAAAGTAGATCTCATGTTTTTGGATATTAATATGCCAGAAATCAGTGGACTTACTTTTGTGAAATCACTAGAAAAGAAACCGCTTTTCATTTTTACCACCGCATATCCAGACCACGCAGTAGAAGGTTTTGAGCTAGATGCTATAGACTATTTGCTAAAGCCAATAGCCTATGATAGATTCGAAAAGGGAGTAGATAAGGCAAAAGAATATTATAAAATAAAGCAAAATGCAGATGTAGCCGAAACTGATTTGGAGAGCGATTATATCTTTGTAAAGGCAAATCAAAAACTAATAAAACTCGCGTATAGCGATATTTACTACGTAGAGGCTTTTGCAGATTATGTCAAGATTTTTTTAGTTGATAAAAAAATAGTGACTCTGCAAACTATGAAGAATATGGAGAAAAAACTGCCAGAAGACTTGTTTACTAGAGTACATCGCTCATTCATAGTAAATAGAAAACTGGTACAGTCATTTTCTACATCTATGTGCGAAGTAAATGGTGTAAAAATACCAATAGGTAAAAACTATAAAGAAGCTTTTGTTGGATTGATGAAGTCCAATAATATTTTATAAATGGACAAGCGTTTAGAGGCCTTTGACAGATTGCTCACCATTATGGATGAGCTACGAGAAAAATGCCCTTGGGATAAAAAGCAAACCAACGAAACTCTTCGCCATCTTACCATAGAAGAAACCTATGAACTGAGCGACGCTATATTAAATAATGATAGCGAAGAGATAAAAAAGGAGCTGGGAGATCTCTTTTTGCATCTGGTCTTTTACTCCAAATTAGGGGCTGAGAAAGGACAGTTTGATGTGTCGGATGTGCTCCACTCCGTATGTGATAAATTGGTACACAGGCACCCACATATCTATGCAGATGTAGAGGTGAAAGATGAGGAAGAAGTAAAGCAAAACTGGGAACAGCTAAAGCTGAAAGAAGGAGGAAATAAGTCTGTACTTGGTGGTGTGCCTAACTCTATGCCTAGCCTGGTAAAAGCTATGCGAATGCAAGATAAGGCGGCTCAAGTGGGTTTTGACTGGGCTAGCAAAGATGATGTATGGGAAAAGGTGGAAGAAGAGCTTCAGGAGTTCAAAGAGGCTGAAGGGGTAGAAAAAGAAGAGGAGTTTGGCGACTTGCTTTTTAGCTTGGTAAACTATGCTAGATGGCTTAAAATAAATCCAGATGATGCTCTAGAGAAGACAAACAAAAAATTCAAATATAGATTTGAAACCATAGAGCAATATGCGAAGGATAATGGGAAGAGAATGGAAGAAATGACCCTGGCCGAAATGGATAAGATATGGGACTTAGCTAAAGGGAAGTAACTATTTCCATAAGGGATAGATGTGCCAGCTTTCGTATATATTTTTTGCCTTGGTATTGTCACCTTGTAAGTTGATATGAATCCTTTGAAAAGTATGTGAGCAAATGTATTGTAGTACATGTGTCCCTAGTTTTCGGCCAATGCCTTCCTCTCTATGTTCAGTTGAAACAGTGCATAGTTCTACCTGGTTATTTTTGGAGATAGCTACTGCTATGAAACGGGCCAATACATTATTTACTCAGTAATACCATGTACGATGAATATTGAGCTGGAAGTACTTTTTATGTGAAATCTTAGTTTTATGAGTGAGTAGGTTTATTTTGGCCTTAAATTTGAAATATACATATAGATGATTCACAAAATATTTACTCTTATATGCTGTTTTGTATTTGGAGTTTCTTTCGCACAAAAAATAGTATATGATAATACTAACTACAGCTCTAAAGTTAAAACGGTTTTACTTCAGAAAGATATAAGTATATATGACCCATCTCCCATAATTTCACTAAACTCAGGAGAGCGGCTCAAGCTTTCTTTTGATATTTTCTCTGCTAATAATGAGTTTTTCAATTACACATTTGTGCATTGCAATAGAAACTGGGAAGCGTCTGAACTGCAGCAGATGGAGTACATATCTGGTAATCTAATGGGTGAGATTACTTCTATTTCTTTTTCTACCAATACCTATCAAAAGTATACACACTATGCTCTTAATTTTCCTAAACCAGGCATGGGACTTACTAAGTCCGGGAACTATATACTTAAGGTATTCCGAAATTTTGATGAGACAGATTTAGTGCTTACCAGAAGGTTTATGGTACTAGATAATCAGACTAAGATAGAAGCAACTATAAAAAGTGCTACTAATGCGAAATTTCGATACACACATCAGGAGATAGACTTCACTGTAGATTATGAAGGTTTTCAGATACCTAACCCATTCTTAGATGTAAATGTGACTATTCTTCAGAATAATAGCTGGAATAATGCCATATACAATCTAAAGCCTCTATTTGTAAATAGTAATAAGCTATCTTTTAACTATGAAGACAAAAATCTGTTTCCAGGCACCAATGAGTTTCGCTTTTTTGATATTAGATCACTACGTACATTTAGTAGTCAAGTAGTTGAGAAATATACGGATAGCGTTCAAAATGCAGTGCTCAGGCCAGACGAAACTCGCTATCATTTGGGCTATCTGCGATGGCTAGATTATAATGGGAAGAGAAATATAGTAAATGCTGATGGAGTAAACATAGTAGAGGATGGAGACTACGCTATGATTCATTTTTATTTAAAGAGCAAAAGTTTGGCAGATTTTGGTGATGTATATGTGTACGGCGAATTATCCGACTGGCAGCTCAAAGAAGAGTTTAAAATGAAGTATTGGCCAGATTATGAAATGTACGGAGTATCTGCTCTCCTTAAGCAAAGTTACTATAACTATCATTACGTACTCAAAGATAAAGACGGCAACATAGATTATACTTTTACCGAGGGAAATCATCAAGAAACAGAAAACGATTATACCATTTTAGTATATCATAAAAATGTATTCTATGGGTATGATGAACTCATAGGAGTTCTCAATAGAAATTCAAATACGTTAAATGACAAATAATATACTGTTTTCTCATTGGTAAGTATATTTTCGCTAATCAAGCGTGGATAAAGATATAGTCTATCAAATAGCTCTCACTAAGATTCCTGGTATAGGAAGTGTACTTGCCAAAAACCTAATAGGTTATTGTGGCGGAGTAGAGGCTGTGTTTCAAAAATCTACAACCTTTCTCAGAAAAGTGCCTGGTGTAGGTTCTATTTTAGCAAATAATATCAAAGGATCCAAAGATTTTGAGGCAGCAGAGAAAGAAGTGAAGTTTATAGAAAGAAATGGCATTGTGCCTCTATTTTTTCTAGACAAAAGGTATCCTATGAGACTTAGAAATGTGCCAGATTGCCCCATTCTATTATACACGAAGGGAAATGCAAATTTGTCGCCAGAGAAATGTATAGCCATAGTGGGTACTCGAAAAATGACGGAGTATGGGAAGCAGTTTATAAATCAGCTATTAGAAGATCTAGTACCTTACAATCCTACAGTGGTAAGTGGACTTGCGTATGGAGTTGATATTTGGGCACACAAGCAGTGCCTTAAAAATGGTCTAGATACCTTTGGTGTAGTGGCTCACGGAATGGATAAAATATATCCTGCCATCCATTCTAACATTGCTACTGAAATGCTAGCTAATAATGGAGCGGTAATATCAGAATATACATCTGGCACTAATCCGGATAGGGAGCATTTTCCCATGCGAAATAGAATAGTAGCGGGTATGGTAGACGCTGTGATAGTAGTGGAGTCTGCAGCTAGTGGCGGCTCTCTCATCACCGCAGAACTAGCAAATCAATACAATAGAGATGTGCTAGCAGTGCCAGGGTCTATAGGAGAGAAATATTCTGCAGGGTGTAATTATCTAATTAAAAGCCACAAGGCTAATCTAATAGAAAATGTAAATGACCTTGTAAAGCTGCTCAACTGGGATGTGAAAATGGAACGAAATACGCAAAAGCAATTATTTATAGAACTAACGGATAATGAGCAAAGACTAGTGGATTTAATACGAGATAATAAAGAGATGGGAATAGATCAGCTGATGGCAAACTCTGGATTTACATCGAGTATGCTAGCTATGACGTTACTAGAATTAGAGATGAAAAATTGTATTACTACTTTGCCTGGCAAGAGATATCAGACAATATATTAAATGATTAAAAAATCTGACTTTAACTTTGATCTTCCTGAAGCCAATATAGCGAAGTATCCACTAAATAATAGAGATGACTCTAAACTATTGGTCTATAGAGATGGCAAGAATGAATATGATAGCTTTAAGAATATAAAAGAATATTTGCCGGCTAATAGCTTATTGGTAATGAATAATGCTAAGGTGATTCCTGCTCGACTTTATTTTAAAAGAGTAAGTGGTGCTACTATCGAGATTCTATTACTTGAGCCTTATAGTCCAGGTAGCTATGAAGAGTCTTTTAATAGTACGAGTGCTTGCATGTGGAAGTGTATTATAGGAAACTCTAAGAAGTGGAAGGATGACGAGGTAATCTATTTGGCTAATAATCCTGAGATTATAATTGCTAAGCTGATAGATAGAGGGGAGAGAATAGTTGAGCTTTCGTGGTCAAATAAAGAGTCATTTAGTGACCTATTGGATAGTATAGGAGAATTACCTCTGCCACCGTATCTTAATAGGGCTACGGAAGCTAATGACGCTTTAACTTATCAAACTGTTTTTGCAAAAAATGCGGGCTCTGTGGCTGCACCAACCGCAGGATTGCATTTTACTCCAGCAGTATTTGATTCGTTATCTCAAAAAGGTATAGAGACCTCTGAGCTAACGCTGCATGTAGGAGCAGGCACATTTTTGCCTGTAAAAACAGATAATGTAGAAGATCACGAAATGCACAGAGAGTATTTTGAGGTAACGCTAAACGCTTTAAATCAAATACTGAACAATGAGGTAAGAGTGGCGGTGGGTACTACCTCAATTCGCGTGCTAGAAAGTCTATATTGGATAGGCGTGCAACTTGCAAATAATAACAAGGGCCTCATAGTCAATAAAATGGAACCGTATCAGGTTACGTCTACTCTGTCTTACGAAGAGTCCTTAGAGCACATAAAAAGGTACATGAATGATGCCGGTATCATAACACTGCAAGCGAGTACTGAGATTATGATTTTGCCACATTATGTACCACGTAGCGTAACTGCACTTATTACTAACTTTCATTTGCCTGAGAGTACATTGCTAATGCTTATAGCGAGTGTAGTGGGCGATAGCTGGAAAGATATTTATACAGAAGCATTGCAGCATGATTTTCGATTTTTGAGCTACGGAGATAGTAGCTTGCTTTTTTTACAATAAAAAAATGCCCTTGGATACCAAGAGCATTTTTAGAAAGTCATTATTGTAAAAGAATACTACAGTATAGTCACCTTTTTGGTAAGTATACCCTCTGCAGTATACGTTTGTAAAAGGTACATGCCTTTAGCAAGTGCAGAAACATCCATTTTATTTAACGTTTCATTTTGCTCTAAAACTACCGTACCATCTAGTTGAGATAGTACAAGTTTAGATACAACGTTTGTAGAGTTGTTTGTATTGATATAAATGAACTCAGTTGCTGGATTAGGGAAAATAGTAATAGCACTCGCATCTAGCTTATCTATACTCAATGTTCTGCCACCTATAGTAAGATTATCAAAGTAATTTACGGTTTCCTCACTTCTTGCATTGAAATCCATAAAGATGACCATCTGATCGTACGTCATATTTTCGTGATCAACTTTAGAAAAATCGAAGGTTAGTTCTTCCCATTCATTAATCAGAGTGTTAGCTACTTTAAGTTCACCTTTAGACCATCCGGAAGAGGTTGCCAATTTGATACCTACATCACTTTTTACAGATTTGTATACCATAATAGTAATAGTAGAGTTATTTGCATCAATTGTATAATCGCCTATGCCTGAGCCATGAAGGGATTCACAGCCAGCCCAAGGATTGCCATCTACTCTAGCTGTAAATTTAGCTATGGTGTTGCTAGTATTAATGCCTGTTTTGAAAGGATTCTCTATGATTTCTAGAGGTGGATTATCTGTGTTTTCGAATGTTGTCCATGTCCAGTCTGCTCCATTTCCTCCTTCTTCGAAATCTATAGGAACGTTTTGAGCGAATGTGGTACTGCAAATGAGTAAAGCAAATCCGAGTATTTGTATTTTTTTCATATCGTTTAAAAAATTATAATTTTTGTTTAAAAAAATAGGGTTTCAGAAGTCTCTGAAACCCTATTCTAGTGATTAGTCTTTTATAGTAAACTTACTTTACTATAACTCTTTGAGTGAATACACCTTGCTCAGCATTTACTTTGATAAAGTATACACCTGCAGTTAGGTTTGTGATATTTACTGCTTGAGATACAACAGAGCTGTTTACCTCATGAGAAGCTACAGTCTGGCCATTTATATTAGTAATCTGAAAGGAGTAGATTATTCCGGTCTTAGTAGATAAGTCAATGTTGATAACGTTAGTAGCCGGATTAGGATATACATTAAAAGTACTAAATACTTCTTCCTTCACATTATTGCTTTCAGGCTGGCTGAAGTATATATTATCTAAGTATAGCGTTACTCCAGCGGTAGGCAATGCAGAGAATATAATTTGAGAAATATTAGAAGTAGCAGTAAGGTTAGTCATATCAGCAAGAGCTATTTTATGATTAGTCCAAGTTTCAGTAGCAGGCATGTCGAAAGCTATTTCGTGCTCAGAGTCATCTCCACCGCCATATCCATTGTCTGCACCGAAGTCTACAAGCTTAATTCTGTATGTCGTAGCATTAGGTGTCCAGGCATCAAAAGAGATGTGTTCCATACTACTAGCATCTATACTATTGTCACCAGTAGTTTCTATACCTACGAAATCTAACATAGTATATTTTTTAACGTCATTTCCGTCTACCTGCACATCTTCTAGTGTAGCATTAGACCAATCTGTTCTCCATGTATTTACAGTTACGTTAGTATATACACCACTAAAAAGTGAGATAACGTCTGCTTGTGCATCTGTTGGATCTGCCGCTGCTGTCATAGGCTCTGCTACTGGAACTTCACCTTTACTGTAAAATACGTTGTCTACATATACTCTGGCACCTCTAACGGGTAATGCAGAGAATATAAGTTGAGAGATGTCTGCTCTACCATTAAGATTAATAAAGTTATCAAGAGCTATATGATAATTTACCCAAGTTCCTGTAGTTGGGTTTTCAAAAGCAATTTCGTGCTCAGAATTCCCGCCTGGACCAAAGTTTACTAATTTGATTCTAAAAGTTGTCGCATTAGGTGTCCAAATATCTAAATTGATGTGGTCCATATCAGTAACATCAAGAGAATTAGTTCCTAAAGTTTCTATCCCAACAAAATCGAGATTGTTGTACAAGTGCATAGAATCTCCATCTATACTAGTAGAGCTAAAATCTGCAGCAGACCAACCTGTTCTCCAAGTATCTACTGTAACATCTGTATATACATCGCTAAATAGAGACACTACGCTAGTGTCAGGATACATCGGAGCAGCAGCTCCCATCGTAGGGTCTTGAGGAGGTAATGGCATACAAGCAGTGCATGAATTATAACATACAGTGTCTAGTACCATATCAGATGTAATTGAGGCAATATGTCTGTTAGTATATCCACCATCTGTTCTAGTACAAGCCTCGCCACCTGCAAATTCTTCTTGAGCATTCCACCCATCTACTGTGAATTTGAAGTCGATCGCAGTATTAGTTATAGCTATTGTAGCTTCCCAAATACCGTCATTGTTTGCATCTGTCATTGGATTGCAAGATCCACACCATTCGCCACCGTTTGTAGTGAAGTTGCCATTTACAAATACGCCGGGAGCAGTAGACCCACCGTATTGGTTCATGTCTACCTTGAAGGTGATGTCATTTTGTGCAAATCCTAAAATAGAAATTGCGAATAAAATTAAAGTAAAGATTTTTTTCATTTTGTTTTTATTTAAGTTCCATCAAATTAAGTAAAAAAAACTTAAAGTAAAAAATACTATAAGTAATATTTTCTTTAAATTTGATATTGTACCTTTGAAAATTATACGATGAACGAAATCAATAAGTTTTATCTTTCAGAAAACAATATTCCCTTTCAGGAATTTTTTAAGTTTGGATTATCCGTAGATTGTGTCGTTTTCGGCTATCATGAAGAGAGAGTTCGGGTTTTATTAATAGAAAGAGATGCTGAACCTTATAAAGGTAGCTGGGCTCTTCCTGGAGACCTCGTTAACATTGAAGAAGATTTGCGTATTTCTGCTACTTCTATTCTTACCAAACTTACTGGATTAAAGAATATTTTTATGGAACAGTTTTTTACTTTTGGTAGTGTAAGTAGGCATCCGGCCGGCAGAGTAGCTACAGTTGCTTATTATTCTTTAGTAAAGAGTGATAATTATGAGCCTGTTGCGTCTTCGTGGGCTAAAAGTACAAAATGGTTTGACATCGATGATTTACCTGAGCTAGCGTTTGATCACGAAAAGATATTAACTAAAGGGGTACGCACACTGCAAAGAAGAGTAAGGTATAGACCTGTGGGTTTTGAACTGTTACCTAATAAATTCACATTACTGGAGTTACATGCTTTGTATGAGGCATTATTGGGGGTTAAATTTGATAAGCCTAATTTCAGAAAGAAAATCTTAAGTATGGACTTATTAATACAGTTAGATGAGTTGCAAGCCAATGTGCCTCACAGGCCAGCTAAGCTCTTCCAATTTGACGAGAAGCGATACAAAGAACTTCGAAAAGAAGGTTTCGCATTTGATATCACGGTAAAAGGCTAGCAGATAATTTTATTTTTATGATTTTCTAACACAATAAATTTATGATAGATATTCAAGGAAAAAATGCCCTAGTTACTGGATCTAGTAGAGGCGTAGGCCAGCAGATTGCTATGGGCTTAGCTCAGAAAGGATGCAACGTAATCGTGCATAGTAGAACAGAAAATGGATGTGCCGGTACGATACAGCTTCTTAAGGAATATCCTATTTCTGTATACTCTGTATACGGAGAGCTGTCGGATGAAACCAGCGTTAATAAGGTGATAAGCCAAGTCAATGCTCTGCAACTAGATATCGATATACTATATAATAATGCAGGTATGATGGTTCCTTATCAGAGTGATATCTGGCAGCACAGTTGGGAGAGTTGGATGGTGAGCATGAAAACGAATGTTTTTTCTATGTATATGCTGTGTGGTGCGTTCGTTCCTAAAATGGAAGAAAGAGGTTTTGGTAGAGTAATCAACTTAATCTCTGGAATAAAAGAAATACCAGAGCTAGCACCCTATGGTGCATCTAAATGGGCAGTATTAAAACTAACCGAAGATCTAGCCTCTAAATATGCGGGTACCAATGTGAAGATAAATGCCTTAGATCCCGGATGGCTGCGTACAGATTTGGGTAGTCAAGATGCTCCAAATCCTGTAGAGGCTGTTTTGCCAGGAGCACTGGTTCCTGCTTTGGTTGAGCTAGAGGGTGTAAGTGGAGTGGCTTTTGAGGCTTTAGACTATCGTCCCTAAAACTTCAATTCCTCATCCTTATCCCAAAGTCCCCAATAAGCTCCTACATCTCCTTCGTCTCCTGTTTTCCAAGATTCATCAAAGGATGAGAAGTAGAAAAGTTCTACGTCCTCATTTTGAGCCCATTGTTGTACGTTGGCAAAGTATTGTAGGAAGTTGGGCATAGAGGCTTCAGATCCTTCAAATGCTCCACCTTCACTTGGCCAACCAGTTTCGGTGATGATCACTTTTTTTCCTTTTGCAGCAGATACGGCTTGTAAGTACATCTCCTTCATGTATAAGAACGAGTAGTCGATATGGCATCCTTCCCAGTATGGATAGCAATTGGCTAATATTACATCGCAAGCCTCTGTTATATCTGGCCTGTCTGTAAACTCATAATAGGCATCTACATATCCTACGGGCGTACCCGGTATTTGCTGCTTTACTTGGTTTATGTAATCAAGTAACTCAGCTTCAGTTAATTCTTTTCTGTAGAGCACTTCATTGCCTACAGCAGCTATGTCTACATAGCCTTGTTTGGTCAAGGTTATGAGACCTGCTATTTCCGCTGCATTGGTTTCCTTATCATCGCTGAGCCAAGCTCCTACGAGAGTTTTTATACCATATTCTTTGGCCAATGGCGGAATGAGCTCATTGCCTTCTGAGCACGAGAAAGTTCTAATCCATTGGGTATAGGGTTTTAAAATTTCTAGCCTACGTCTTATTTGCGTTTCTGTAATGGGGTCTCCTGGTTTTTGCCCTTCTTCAAAAAGGCTAAAGCAAATTCCGTGCATTCCTTCATTTAGTAACTCTTTGGCTCCTATATCATAGTTACCCAGAGTACTTCTGATGCCTTTTGCCGCTACTAGCGACATTAATTTTTCTTGACGTTTAGACATGATTATTCTTTAGAGTTCTCCTCTTCTATTTATTAATTCGTTTTTAATTTCTTGAGCTTTATCTTCAGTGAAGTCATAGTTCCACATTACCCAGATGGCCAAGGCAGCGGTAACTGCGGGTATAGTAATATCTGCAATACGTAAGTTGGTCATTGCCTCTGCAGTTTGCGTAGCTGCATCAGAGTCAAAACCAACTATTTTAAGAACTAAGCCTCCTAGTACGAGTGCAATTGCCTGTCCAAATTTTACCATCCACCAGTATATTGCACCAAAAGTTCCTTCTTTACGGGGCATTCCATTGTCTAATTCATCTAAATCACAGACATCGGCAGTCATACTCATCATTAGAGTAAATAATCCACCTAACCCAAATGCCATAAAGGGAATAGGCATAAATAGCATGTATGGATTTTCTGGATTAAATGCCCACCATTTTAGTATGTAGCCTACGATAGAAATTAGTGTAGAAATGATAAATGCATTTTTTTTCCCAATCTTAGTAGAGAGATAGGAGACAATTGGAATTACTATGAATGCTGTCATGATTGCCGTGACAGTAGAGAACCAAGCTGGCCAATTTCCTGTCGCCTCATAATCTCCGTTATACATATAAAACACGATTATGAAAAAACTAAATGAGGCTACAAGCTGAAATCCGTTGAATACTAAAAAGGTAGCTCCACATAGTTTGGTAAATGGCTTATTCTTAGAAACTTCAATTATTCCTTTTACTAAGTCTTTTAGGTTAGAAAACATGGTGTTATAAGTAATTTTTTTTCTGTTTTCCATATTGGAATCATCTATCCCTCTACAAAATACTGCAGGTAGAATTCCAAATACAATGCAAATTGCACCCACGATTATCGATAGTTTTCTAACGCCATTAGCTTGAAGTGCCTCTCGGGTTAGGTCTGCTGTTTCTTGTTCGCCCAAACCTAATGCTGTTATTTTGCTTAACTCTTCTGCTGCTACTGGGAATATGTCAGGAGATGCAATAATTACCCAGAACCAAGGTACAATCATCCAAGCTACTTGCCCTATTATATTAGCAAAAGCCATAAGACGTGTTCTTTCGTTATAGTCGGAGCTCATTTCATAACCTAGACCTACTAAAGGGGTAGCGTAAATGGTGTTTCCTAGCATAAACACTAATGATAGTATTAGAAAATACCAAAAATTATAGTTCTGAGTATTTTGGCTGTCTAATTGCCAAAGGACTGCAAAAAGTATCCCGCTAAGTATGGCACCAACAAAAATATAGGGTCTTCTCCGGCCCCATTTTGACTTAGTATTGTCGGTTATAAATCCCATAATAGGGTCTGTAATGGCATCGAAAATGCGTGGAATCCCTCCCAATAAACCTGCTAGAAATGGATCCATAC
Organism: Bacteroidia bacterium; assembly: GCA_041689715.1. Taxonomy (GTDB): domain Bacteria; phylum Bacteroidota; class Bacteroidia; order NS11-12g; family UBA9320; genus UBA9320. Next base: position 7,813 of record JBDNFQ010000245.1, on the reverse strand, counting down.
CAAAGGCGGTAAGTAAAAAGAACATGAAAATGCCCAATGATCCGGGTAAAAGGTTAAGTACTAAATGGCCTGACCCAAAGGCCATTTTCTGACCTAAAGGCACTCGGTTTGATTTTGCTGCGGTATTGCTCATATTTCTTTGGTTTCTAGTTGTTAGTGATGAATTACAAGGGTTTGTATAGCTTGTGGTTCTATGGAAATAGACTTACTGCTTCCGTCCAAATTTACGGAATAGTGTTTGGGGGTATTACCTTCATTAAAAACTACTACGGCTATACTACCATCTGGATTCTGTGCAGCAGTAGCTTGTAGCGATGTATCCTTTATTTCTAGTCCTATTCTCACAGCTCCTGGGCGTATGAACTTGCTGAAATGTGCCAGTGTGTAATAGATAGGAGTATAGTACACTTCATCCGTTTTTAGGTCTACTATTACAGGTGCTACACACCAGTTTTTAAACCAGTTAGGACCTCCTTGTTTATCGAGTACCATATTCCAATCTATCCATCCGTCTACCCAGTTATTGAGGCATCCTATGATATCTCTCGCATAGCGATTTACAGGAGCATACTTTGGGTGAAGGTGTTTGGTTTCTTCGGGTGCCCAGTCCCATCCCCAGTCTGTAGCTTCTTTACTCCAGTACCACTTGTCATCTTGCCACTTTGGTACCTCAGAATCCACACATGCTTCCGAGTTTATAATATACTTATCGGGTGCAGCATTATGAGCGTATTGTAATGATTCTCCAAAATAGTCATAGGTACTATTGTACCAATGTACGGCTGTGCCAGCGAAGTATCTAGTCGACTCTACATTTGTATACATTACATCTATCCATTCTTTCAGCTCATCTCCTCTGTTCTGATCGTAGCCTAGTATTTTTATATCGTGTTCGTCTGCCTCTAGTTTAGGCCCAAGGTGATGTATCACAAAGTCGTTCATCTCTTCGGGCGTGTAGTGCATGCTTTCCCAGTTGTTGCCATTCCCCAAAGGTTCATTTTCTATAGTAATTCCCCAAATATCTATTCCCTCTTTTTGGTAAGCTGTTACATACTTAGAGAAGAAAAGAGCCCAAGTGTCGTAGTATTTTGGCAAGAGTTTGCCGCCCACATACTGTTTGTTATCCTTCATCCAAGGTGGAGCAGTCCATGGTGAGCTTATGATTTTGAACCCATCTGTAGAAGCGGCCATAGCATCCTGTATCATCGGGATAATATCATCCTTATCTTCTTCTACGGAGAAGTGTTCTAAGAGTGTATCACCTGCTATGGGAGCATAGGAGTATTGACTCAGTGAGAAATCGCACGAGTTCATATGTGTACGTGTCAGTGAATATTTAGCACCGCTATCACCAAAGTATGCATCTATCACTTCTTTGCGTTTAGCAGGACTTAGTTTGGAAAGCAAATGTGCAGTGGACTCAGTAAATGAGCCGCCAAAACCTGTGATGGTTTGGAATTTTTCTTCTGGTAAAATACGAAGTACTGCAGCTGATTCACCAGTTGTAAATTTTGTTCTTTGCTCTAGTTTAGCTCCAGAAGCAGAGGTTTCGTATAGCAAGACGTCTAGTTGTTTTTCCGTATGGCAAGCCATTAGCATAATTATAAAACTCAGTGAATATATAGTTGGGCTCTTCACTCTTAGTTTAACTGTTTTACAGGAGGTAGTTCTACATCTCTTAGCAAAGAATCTAAGTTGCCTTCGTATGTTTTTATAATAGGATTTCCATTTCGGGTTAAGCCATCAAAAGTTTTTTGGTCTACAAAATCCCAAATTGCATATTTAGCTTCTCCATTTATTTTAAAGAGCCCAAAGTGATTTTCTGAACCACCTGGATTTTGTGCATCTTTCCATTTTTCATTGAAAGCTTGGAAGTAGAAACATGTAATGTCTGCTGTATTTGTCCAATCCCGCATCAATTTATAGTAGAGTCCTTCTTTGTATTCATCACACGCCTTAGAGCCATTGGCCCCATATAAGCCGGCAGAGGCACTTGACCAGCCAGATTCTCCTATATGTATCTTTTTGGTGCTGTCTATGCTATGTATATATTTTACAGAGCTATCATACTGCCCCTTAGCATAAGCTATAGATCTCTGCATTGCTAGCTCTATAATTTCCTTTTTGCTCAAGCTTACCTCTTCTTTATCCGTGCCCCAAAATACTGGATGGTAGTGAGTGTCGTGCATAGGATAGGTGTGTAATGAGACGTAATCTACCGCTTTTATCAGTTTCTTTAAATCTTCACAGTGATATAGTGGATCTCCTCCGCCCCAAGATGCAAAGTTGTCTGAACTGGTAATCCATAGATCTTTATCTAGTTTGCCTATTTTTTTAAGCTGTTGCAAGTGGTTTACCCATTTTAGTATCACATTAGGTTGTACAAAATAGCTTGCGGCCCATTTTACCATAGCCTCATTTCCAACGGCTATTATTTTCACAATATCAGGATGCTTATTAGCAAGGTCTACTGCTCGTTGTATCTCGGATGCATTGGCCTCTTCGTCTTCTGCATCATGGTTTGGGGATGTATCTCTCCAAGCATTTTGGCAATCTATCCATACACCTAGCATAACATGCATTTCGAAGTTCGTATCCTCGGCTTTTAGCTCACTTATTGCTTGGAGTAAATTGGCAGCTTGTTTGTAATGAGTGTTATAGGTTCGCAAAACTTTTATACCCATAGCCGCTAATATTTTCATATCGTTTTTTAGCTGAGGAATGGTAGGTTGTATATCCCTACTTATCTCTCGGTATCCTCCATAGCTTATTGCCAAATACTTAGGATTACCAAGTATTTCGGAGGCTGTTTTATGATTATTCATTTGTGATAATTTATTGTTTTTGGTTTGCAATGTGCCGCAGGATGAGAAAAATGAAGGAAAGAGCACCAGTAGGAAAGCCTTTCGTACGCCTTTGGAAAAAAGGAATGATTTTGTTTTACGTTCTAATTCTATTTTACGCATTCTCATTTAGTTCTTATTCTTTTTATAGTGGAGCCCATAGCCCAGAGGAAATAGGGGGGTAGTACTCTTATCCCAATAGTTAGGTCCATACTTTTCATTAAAATCTGAATTTGATTTAGGCCAGGTATGAGGGAGCTTTCCTGTGAAATCATAATTGCCAAAAAGCACTTCTGCTACTCCTGCACCTTCAGATCCTGGTAGCCAAGCTGCTACAAATGCATCAGATTGTTCTATCTGTGTTGTCACTACTAGTGGTCTGCCAGATATAAGGACTACCACTACCTTCACACCTTGTTTGGTGTAGTTAGTTATATAGTCTTGATGCTCTTGTGTAAGTTTCAATTGGTATCGCTTCATCTCCCCGTCAATATCGCCAAAGAACTCTGCATAAGGAGTTTCACCTATTATTATTACTGCTACATCTGCATCTTTATGAGTTTGTGTTCCTAAACTGTCATAAATAACTCCAGCATGTGCTAAAGCATTGATGCCATCTAAAATGGTGGTCCCTCCCTTATAGCTCGTATCTGTGCCTTGCCAGTGTATGGTCCACCCGCCAGACTGCAGCCCTGTATTATTGGCATGTTCGCCTACTACTATTATTTTTTGGGCATCCTTACTAAGGGGGAGAATGTCGTCATTTTTCAATAAAACTAAAGATTCTCTCACTGCTTGCTTGGCAACTTCGCGATGTTTCTGGCTACCAATTTCATTTATAAATTCAGGGTTTGGAAATGGTTTTTCAAATAAGCCTAGTCTCATCTTTTGTCGTAATATTCTTCTTACGGCGTCATCTATCCGCAAGATAGAGACAATACCACTATCTACGGAATTCTTTAAATCGCTTTGAAAAAAGTCTAAATCTCCGTCCACTGCCATCACCATATCTACGCCTGCATTAATAATTTTTTCTTGCCCAAATCTAGTATATCCTTTCCAGTCTGATATGACCATACCCGTAAAGCCTAAAGAACTTTTGAGTGTATCCGTGATCCAATCTTTGTGAGCATGCATGGCTATACCGTCTATCGTATTGAAAGAAACCATTATAGCTCCTACACCTTCTTTCACCGCAACTTGATAGGGTACTAGTATTTGTTTGAGTTCTGCGATTTCTAATGAAGTTACTCCTCCTTCTTTACCATGATCTGTAGCACCATCACCTATATAATGCTTTGCAGTTGCCATTACAGTATTTTTACTCGACAGTTTTCCTTGTAGCCCATCGATAGCGGCTCTAGTGAGTGAGCTGGTAATTGTTTTATCCTCAGAATACGCTTCGTAGAAACGACCCCATTTTTCATTAAAAGGGATAGCAACACAGGGAGAAAAGACCCAATTGAAACCACATGCTTGCGACTCTAAAGCGGTAATTTCAGCTGCTCGTTTTACAAGTGTAGGATTGTGAGTAGCTCCCATTCCTATGTTATGCGGAAAAATAGTAGCACCGTTATATGTATTTTGTCCGTGTACTGCGTCTACACCAAAAAGCACCGGTATACCGAGTCTAGTGGAAAGTGCTTCTTCTTGAAGTATTCTAAATTTAGCTTGCCAAGCTTTTGCATCTACGCCGGGTAGTGGTCCTTCGGTATGTATTACAGAGCCGATGAATTTCGTAGCAATATCCCCTTTTCCTATATCCCAGAAGTGACGTACCTGCGTCATCTGACCTATCTTTTCTTCTAAGGTCATTTGGGCAAGTAGGGTTTCTACTTTTTGTTCTATATCGAGCTCTGCATGTGTTAGTCTTATACTTTTTATATTTCTACAAGCAGTTGTTTGTATGATGCCAATGAGCAGTATTAAGCGATATAGATTACTCATTTTCATCTCTATTTTACTTTAATATAGACTCATCTATGTGTACTGTAATTTGCACTACTTCCCCAGTTCTATTAAAGATATGAGCACTATTTTCTGCATCTATATGAAGCGAATTATAGGGTGTCATACTACCATCGTTTTTCGTTATTTCCATTTTGCTTTCTTTGGCTAGTCTATAGACTATAGGCACTTGGCAGAATGTGAAACAAAGTGAACCGATTTCTGGAGCAAACTTTTTATGTTCCTTATGTATATTAACGTAGTGGAAATTACGAGCTTGTGCAGTGAATTCGTCTTTACGTAGTAAACAAGGATTAAAGAATAGTTCTCCGTTGTTTACTAAAACGCCTAACTCACCAAATCTGCTGAGTATGTCTTCTTTCACTTGACCCGTCATGCCTGGCTGCTGTGCACCTTTGCCTCCTGGCGTATGCGAATAGGGGTCCGTAGGGAATGCACCGTAAAGTGCCGGCGACTTATGTACCCCTATACCTGCATTTATTTCGTAATAATGCTCTAGTAACCTGCCGATAATTTCATCAGATTCTTCTCTATCTACGGCATTAAAGCAAATTTCTTGTACTGCAAGTTGAAGCTTAGAAACCATATGCCAATATATAGATCCTAAACCTTCATACCCGTAGAATGTGCCAGATCTTCCTGTAAATGCTTTATGCTTAAATATTTCTTCGAAGATATTTAGCACTGCCGTTTTTTCTTGGGCTATAAGTTTTGAATACTTTGAAACACTCATATCCTCAAGAGCCTTATTTAAGTCTGCAGCGTTCTTGAAGTTACCATTGAAATGATACTCTCCTTTCACATCTTGGTCAACTAACGATTTGTTGCCATCAGCTAACATAGTACTGATGAGTTTAGAGCCAATGATAGTTGCTTTTGGGATATTGTTTTTCTCTAAGAACTTAGGTAGTTGCTTGTTTGGGTAAAGTAAGTAACTGTATTGATCTGGACGAAAAAGAGCACTTTTCTTCATGCTATCCAAAAGCTTTAATGCTTTCTTTGGAGATAGATAACCAGAGCTAAGCACCGCCACTTGACCTTCTAGCATTTCACTTAGATACGAGATAGACACTTCCTTGTCGTTCTCTACAGTCATCAGGTTATATGCATGGTACAGCTTATCCTCACGCTTGTTTGCTTTTATTGTATGCTCTATAAACTTGAGACTTAACTTTATAAAGCTTCTTATACGTCGATAAGAGACTGTCCTTTTTACCCCCCAAAAGGCCTGCTTGTAGATATGCTCTCGGTAGTCACTTCCTGCTTGTCCTAGGCCATCCATTATCTCCTTTCGTTGAGCATCGTTTATGGAATCTTCTAAAACGTGTTTATTATCCTCAAAAGTGGATTGTATCTTTTTGAAAAAGACAATTAGCTCGTTCGATAGTTCTACTCTTTCCTCTTCAGTATCCGTTATCTGTTTATCAAAGAAGATTAAAAATCTACGGAGGTAGTACAGTGTAACCATCGACACGCCATTGCCTACTAATGCGTTATTAGCATCGTTCCATTCTGGGCGTTGCGTATTCATCCAGATACCACCTTCTGGTATGAAATTGGATAGTTTAGCTAATACCGTAGCTAGTATTTTCTCTACGAAATTTACGGAGTAAATGTCATCGTGCTCATCTATGAGTAGTGATGCGTCAGAACCCAGTATTTCTCTGTTTTTTCTAATTTTTGCATCGAGCTCTTCATCAAACTGAATAGTATCTTTTGCATTTTTTAGGATGTCTTTGTAGCTTTTTATCTTATAAGGTACGTTGGCATATACGAAGGCATCTTTATTGAAACTTTTACTTAGCTGAGCTGGGAAGTATTTCTCATTAAGCTCTAGTAACTTGAGTAAGTAGATGATTTGATGATCGCCCCAATAGCCAATATACGACCACGGATTATCTGGTTCTACCGTTTCCCAGTCAAAACCCCCTTTGGTCACTCTATATGGATTATAGCCTTCGAAAGTAGTGGCATTTAGAAACTTGTGAATCATACTCTCCGTAAAAGCAGGGTAGGAGAGGGCTAGTGCTTCCCAGTTTTGAAAGATATCTCTCCAGTTTCCTTCATAATCTAATATTTTAGAGCCATCTATTTCGCTTCTTGTATTAATAGAGAACTTGTTCCAAGGTCTACTTGGATCACCGTGTCTTCTACTGAATTTCAGGGGCATGTACTCTGTACACAGTCTTTTAAAGTCCTTATCTGAGATTTGATTTGCTATTTTTTTAAGGTCAAATGAGGTGAATATGTCATCTAAACCATCTAGAAGACTCTTATGGTTGGCGTATACTTTTTTATTAGCTGCGGCTAGGTAATTACTCAAATCCCATTTTTCTATTTGGTAATTGAAATCAAAAATACCTCCACGCATTATATTGAATAATGTATTAGCAAAGTGACGCGTATCTCGAAATACATCTGCAGAGAGCTGCATACCATCAGAAGATGAGTTAAGTTCTATCAAAAGCTTAGAACCTAGTTTAATATCTTGGTCTATTAGAGATTTTAGGTCCTTCTGATTATGGATATAGTCTATGAGAGAAACAACATCAGACTGGCTCTGGTTTACATCTGCTACTATGGTCCATTCTGTTTTGGAGAGAGGAGCTAGCTCTATGGAACTACTAAGGAAATAGGCACCTTTTTCTGCTTTTATGTCCTCTTCTTGTGAGGTTTTTTGCCCTTTTCTAAAGTTATTTAATTGAAGAGAAGACACCAAGTGGGTTGGATTTTCTAGGCCAAGTGACCAAGCCACATTTGCTTTGAGTGCCTCACTTGGTTCTGCTTTATCTACTATGATAGCACTTAGAGCATAGATGCCCATTCCAGAGTTTACATCTAACTCGTTACGCTTGTATGCGTCTACTAGATTACTGGTAGAATTTTGTAGGTCACTACTCACACCATCTGGCATTATGTTTTGTATGCCGTCTAGTAATGTGATATTTAATTCTTTGCCACTCGTATTCTCTAAAGAAGATTTGCGTACAAATCCGTATATG
>JBDNFQ010000244.1:0-9085 GCA_041689715.1 Bacteroidia bacterium | reverse complement strand
TCTAGTTTCTGTTGATATTGAGATGCTTCTTCAAACTTCCAGTCTGCAGATGCACGTTCCCTTTTATTTCTTAGATGGTCCTTTACCTCTTTTAGATTACCACGGAGTATATTTTTTATTCCACTGATGCTCTCTAAGTAGTTTTCTTCACTCTCTAATCCCTCGCAAGCACCTTTGCAGTTGCCTATCTGATACTCCAAGCAAACTTTAAATTTGTGTGCATCTATATTGGCTTTAGACAGATTATAGGTGCAGTTTCTAGTGGGGTAAATTTTTTTGCAGAGTTCAAGAACTATTTTCATTAACCTCACATTACTATACGGTCCAAAGTAGGTACTCCCATCTTTTTTTGGATTACGAACAGGAAATATCTTCGGGAAACGTTCTTTAGTAATTTTAATTAGGGGGAAACTTTTATCGTCTTTTAAATTGATGTTGTACCTGGGCTGAAACTCTTTTATAAGACTATTTTCGAGTAAAAGGGCGTCCATTTCGGTAGGCACTACGGTTATGTTTACATCCCAAATTTTACTTACTAGTATACGAGTCTTGCCATTTTCATATTTATTTTTATTGAAATATGAACTTACCCTTTTTTTTAGACTTTTGGCTTTGCCAATGTATAAGAGCTTACCCTCTTTGTCAAAGTATTTGTATACTCCAGGGGCGTCTGGCAGTATTTTGACTTTGTTTTTTATAGGTGCTATTGTTGTACTTTTTGCCAAGGATACGAAAGTACTATTATCTTATCCAAGGTCTCAAAAAAGCTTATATGTATTGTCTGTGAACCGTGCTTCTTCTAGCATATTGTTTAGTATCTTAAAGTATACAGGCTCTCTGTATCCAAAAGTTACCACAACTATTTGCTGTTTTTATTAATAAATAGAATTTTAGAGTTAGGGTTTATAGGATGAGTATCTATTCTTTGGGTATAGATAGAGAAGCTTAAAGAAGCCGTTAGTAGGATTAAGAATATTCTTTGTATATTTTTTACAATAATGAGGTAACTATTAGCTTGCTTTGTACGTTGAATAAGCAAAATCTATTGAGATTTCTAAGCATTATCATATCGTTTTTAACATTTAACCTGACATATGCTCAAAATGCAGAGTTTAAAGCCGTTTTCAAATCGCTAGAAAATGGAGAACCCGTACTGTATGCTAAGATATCGGCACCTAAAGGAGAAGCTAAGCTTACTAATGTATATGGTTTTGTAGAGATAGACTATACAATGGGTGATATTCTCACCATAAGTCATCTCACATACGATACACTTCAGATTAATACTACTAAATGGAGGGGAAGAGATTCTTTGGTGTTTTACTTGCAGCCCAAGATTTATGATCTGAGGGAAGTTCGTTTTACTATTTTAGGGGATCGATCACTCTTTGATAATAAGTTTGTTCGAAATGATTTGGGTAAGTCTAATGAAGAAAAGGTACGCGAAAAACTAAGGATACTTGAGATGCGTCAGGAGCTTATAGGCTTAGACAAAATGGCCCAAGATGGGATGGTGTTAGGTAGCCCTATCACGTATATGTACGATCGGTTTAGCAAAGATGGCAAGGAACGCAGAAAATATGCAGAGTTGCTAGAGCGGGATAGACAAATCAGAGCGTCTGGCAAAAAAATTGATGATTTGATTATTGTCACACTTACCAACTTCGAAAACGAAGAATTGGTGAAATTTAAGGAGTTTTGTTCCTTTCACCCATCCTATATAGAAGCGGTAGACGCCCTTGAACTATATTTCGAAATTTTGAGGTGCAAAAAAGAGTACAAGGAAAAAGGGATTTAAAGCAGTAAGTTGATATGCTTACAAGGGAATTTATTTTGATTTAACATCAGTAATGCAGGCATCTCCAAATAGGGAGATTTTTCCTCCTATTAAAAAGGGAGCTATAAATTGAGCGATATCCCCTGAACCATTTTTCCAGTACATTACACATTTAGTATTAGTGCAGTGGGCACCGTTTGCCTCATCGTGATGAGCCGATGTAGCTTGTACTCCATTATTTACAAGACCAATAGCATGCCCTATTTCATGCACTATTGTGCTTTGTTCTACTAGTGCTTTTTCTGCTCCGGAGTTAGCCGCAGACTCCACCACGGGCTTGAAAATGACTAAAATAGAAGTATTGTTAATATTGAGTCCTAGAATATTCTTATTGGCTTGTCCGTCTTTTATATAGTAGCCATCTAAGAACAGTAACGTTATCCCTTTTTGCCCGTCCTTGTTGGAGTATTTTTGGAGCTCAGTACTGTAGTCTATAATGTTTTCACGGGTGTAGTTATTCTGCTCTAGCCTGCCTAGATTTGTCATTTGGTCTAGTTCTTTGGGTATAGTAAGAGATATGTTTCTGCCTTCAAAAAGCTCGTTTATGTTATCCTCTGCTACTTCCCAAGCTGACTTGCCACTGTAAGATATGTATGGCTCTGCCCCGGTTTCGTATGCCACTATTATTTCTAAGCCTGTTGCATTAGGGTAAAAATTTTCGACAAAGGTCAGTTCTGTTGGAGTTAGCTCCTCGTTATCTTTGCAGGATTGGCTACAGAGTATTAGTAATGAGCAGATTGCTATGTATCTTATTTTAGAGTATGTCAAGTTTTTTATTGATTTTGTAGTACAAAGAAAGGGTAATTGATACTAGAATACTAAAGGGTAACAGGGTGGTGCTAGCTTAGCGAGTCTTAATTGTTTGAAGTATATGTGGATACATAACGATAATTTAATCTAGAAATGACGCTTTCTCTTGACTAGGTAGCGTATGTTTGCTCCCTGCGTTTTGAGAGTATTAAAAATATTTATTTGCAATTAAGTATATAAATCTCTATTATTGTTTTTTTAAATCCTAAGAATATGAAACAAACAAACAAACAAACAAACAAACAAACAAACAAAAATCAAGATTTAGCTTGAGTTTAATTCTCGTTCTAGGTTTTGGCTCTCTGCTTTATTTTCCTAGCTGTAATGATAAAGAACCTGCGGATCCTGAAGATCATTTCACCAAATTAATTTGGAGTTGTGATAATTGTAATTTCACAAATTCTGAGGTCGAGGAAAATCTTAAACTTGCAGCAAAAGGACTCTTCGGTACTTTGAATGAGCATCAGGACATTAGAGGTGTTCTTGAAACTCAAATAGGAGGTAATATAGGAACTCTATTTACAGAGTTTGGAGAGATTGCGATTGATGCAGTGGCAAGCAATTTGAACCAACGATTACCTGACACCATGCAAGCGAGGCTCGATGACTTTAATCAAAGTAATCTGGATACCTGTATTCTCAGAACATTTAAGAATAATCAGATACCACTTTGTTGCAATGCCTTTTTTATAAGGATTCCTGATTTTTTGAGTCAAAATACTAGTCTGCCAATAATTGTATTCCCAATCTTGGAAAAAATAGCAGCAGTGCCTCAAGAAGATGTATTTGGTTATTTTGACAATGGAGGAACCCTAGATAGTGTGACGATGGGTGATTTTGTCGATCAAGATATGGATGACCTGTTTTATCAATGGGTCGTAGGCCGTATTCCTGATTGTGATGCTGATTGGAAGCAGCCCGGTTGCGATAATGATAGTATTTGTGAGCCACTATTTGGTGAAACTATAGAGAATTGTGAAGATTGTCAAAATTTAGCCAAAACTCTACCTGGAACAGGCTCTTTATATCTTTGGTCGGTTCAATCTCTTACAGACTGGAATCGTAAAAATAGCCCTAGTTATGTTCCGGATAAAAGATATCAAGAATGGCATTATAATGGTAAGTATGAAATTGGATTTCAGTATGCGTTATTTAATACCGACAAGAACGAAGTTGAGTATCAATTTGTGATTGATGATACAGACCCAACCCTTCCTTATAAGCATCAACATGATATAGTTAAAGAATTTACTAGCTGGGGGAATTGTGAGGTTCCTAGATGTAAAGATAGGTGGATCGGCAGTGGTACAAAGTGTAATAACGGGACTAGTACTGTGGAAGTTTTTGGGCAGTCGAAGTTACTTAGCAGTACTTTTCACCCGACGATTGATGAAGTGTATTTCTTACTTTATGAGAAAGACTGGGAATTCACAAATCCAGAAAATGTTGGCTATGATTTTGGAGTATATATGAATCGTGGGATTGGAGAGAAAAGAAGACCATACTCTCACCAATATAGTACGTCAGGGGGCGTACAAGATTGGTCTGCTTTTCACGCAGCTGTTAGCGGAACTACAACCACTCACTCTGGAGGAACAAATCAAACCACGGTTTCAAATTCTGGAGATGATATCTGGTTCGTAGATAACGATCAGGCACTCTGGACTGCAATGGGTCAGATAGGTGGCAAAGACGCTTATCAATATTACAATACTTTAGATGGAGAATGGGCAATACAACTGGTTTATATAGAGGATTAATTATACTTCTTTCATTCAGTGTGTCCTGTATCCAAAAACAAGATGCATTAATCATCTCTGCCAATAACAGCGAACCTTTTGTTCAGGTTCGCTGTATTTTGGTTCCGGGTTTCCCAGCACAGATACACTCTAAAAAAGTGCAATTAAATCCTGATATTGAATGGCAAGGAGTTATTCAATACACACTAAGAGGCTCTAACGGAACGCTAGGTAGTATACTCGTGTCGGCAAATGACTTCAATGAATATTTTACGTTTAATAATATAACAGTTACTGAAGGTGTTACTTACTCTTTGGTTTGTCGTGGAAATGAAGGTGAGATAAGACAGCAGACATATGCTCCTAAAAAGTTAGAGAACCTAAGCTATAGTCAGAGATCCTATGTTATAGGAAAGCCAGAAGCGATATCGCACGTTAAAGGAGGTAATGTAAATAATCAGGAAATTTATGTGGTAAACCCCATGAATTCTCAAACATTTCATACAAATCCCAGTAGTTCGATAGGAATATATGGTGATACATCTAAGCAAAGAACAGGATCTGGTATTGGCTTAAACTCTAACAATGGCGTTTTCTCTACTCAAATAGTAAAGTTATCAGCGATGGAGTCGTATTCTGATTATATAGTTTTTAACCTAAATGTGTTTGCTCGCTATGATCGCTATTTTGAAGAGTCTACTAAGATGCAGTTTAAGACACCATTTCATTTAAATACTGAAAAGCGATATGCATTATTATATCAAGAAAAAGATAGCAATAGGTCTTTTCAAAATGCAGCACTTTTATGTGATGCTATGACTATGGATTTATTGAAAAATATACCAGAAACTTTCAATGAAGAGACTGTTCCTGCATTTAGCAATATTCCTGCTTATCCTCTGAATATTAACAGTAATGGTTTTAAAGGCTATCTGATTAGTTATACGCTTAATACACCGCCTGTGGTAAGGGTGACAGACCTGTCTAGTATTGTCAGTAAAGTGGAACTCGTAAATAATGATGGTTCGAAGTTTATAAGTAATAAAATTACACAATTGCCTATTCAATTAGGTGTGAATTATAAAAGGAACCAAAGTGTACGAGCAACGTCTTTTGCACTGTTTGACTACGGTATTACTCAACTCAATATAGACATAATAAATGAACAATATAAAAATGATAATTCGGTCAGTTCTTTTGAGATTAAAGAGGTTCTTAGCTATAATCTAATCACTGACAAAGTTACAAGATATAAGGGCAACTTTGGGGTGTTTCAATCTACTGAAGAGTTGGTTTCATTTCTAGGAGAGAATAAGACCTTGACCTTCTATGAGAATTAGTCTTGTAACGATTTTGCTAGTTTCAACTCTTGCAGCAAACGCAGGGTATAAGTTGTGTTCTAAAGTTTTTGACGAGAAGAATAATCCTCTTGAGGAAGTTCTTGTAACCATTTTTGGACTTAAGACTCAGGCCAAAGTCACAGACAAAAATGGATTCGTAGAGTTTGATGTTAGAAAGGGGTATTATTATATTACTTTATCTCACGTAGGATTTCGTGATACTAAGGTAGAGTGCAGAATAGTAAGTGACTCATGCTTCTCATTGGTTATGAACTACAGTAGCTCAGCTTTAAAAGGAGTAACTGTAAGAACTAAAAAACCGCTCTCTAAGGTTATGACTTATCTCCCTAATGAGATAAGAGTTAGCTCAAAGGATATAAGGCAATTTCCTAAGATAGCAGGGGAAACGGATCCGATACGCTATCTGCAATTATTGCCAGGAATTTCCTTTGCTCATGAAGGGAGTGCAGACCTAAATATTCGTGGAGGAGCCAAAGATCAAACAATGATAAGTGTAAATAAGATGCCGGTTTTTGCTCAAGAACATTTGTTAGGTTTATACTCTACATTTAATGACAAATCTATCAGTAGCTTAGGATTGTATACTGGAAATATTGACGGATCTTATGGGTCTTTTGGTATGAGTGTAGTAGATTTAGACTATTTGTCAGACAGTATTAATAAGGCGGCACATTGTCTAAAATTGGGCATGTTGGGGAGTCGTTTAGGTTCTAAAGGCTCTATTGTAAAAGATAAGTGGTTTTATAATGTGAATGCTCGAACTTCATATACTTTTTTTGAATCGCAACTACCAGCGGACTTTTGGGATATGTCCATCGCAAGTACTTATCATATTGATACTCGCAATAAAATAGAACTAATCACTCAATCGAGTAATGATAATATTGCGATAGCTGAGATATATGACGTTGCTATAGCATTTAATAAGACAAATAATTTTATTCAATTAGGTTGGGTGAATAATAATAAGGAAAAACAGCGGGTGATTTCAAATCATCTAGGATTTTCTCAATATTCTAAGTTAGGCTATGCTTCTACTTTTGATGAGTCATATGAAGATGAGTCCTTGCTAGCTTTAAATGTTAATGGACAGGAATGGTATACTCATCATTTTAGTGTTGATCAATCACTATCTCACGGATTAGCCTTGGGCTATGGAGTACAAAGTTCACTGGCTAAGAATATAGAGCGAGATCATCAATATGAAGAGACATTGAACTACTCTATTCCTCTTGTTTTGTCTAACTTTGAGAAAGTTACCTTAGGTGAATCTTTTAATATCGTGCCGTATATTGATATTGTATATGACACGTCAAATTGGATTTTTCATGGTGCTTTTAGAGCCAATATTTTTAAGAATTTAACTTCGGGTAAACGCTATCTCCCCCTTGAAGGAACTTTAGGAGTGTCGAAAAAACAGAAGTTGAATACGTTTTCTTTATCTGTTGATAGACGTACACAAATAAATCATAATGTCAATCCTTTCTATATAGCAAATGATTTAGAGAGGTGGTCATTTGCTAATGACCACTTGAAGCCACAGATTGTAAACCAAGTAGCTCTTTCGTTTTTGCAAAAACGCTCTCATCTAACTTGGAGCAATGCTATATATGCTAAAAACATAAATAATATTTACATTTATAGAGATGGAGCGAATATTTATCTAGCGGATTTTAGTGAAGAAGTTTTGCCTGCTCATGGTTATGCTTACGGCATAGAGACTGGTTTAGTCTATGCTACACCTTTGCAGACGATTTCTTTAAACTACACTTACGGAAGATCCTTTGTGCGGAATGAACAAGTAAATCGAGGGGAATTTTTCCCAGCGGACTTTGACAGGCCACATAGTTTGAAGTATTTCCATACGCTTCGCATTCGTAAACATACCACTTTCAGCTTAAATGGGATACTCGCAAGTGGTAGACCTTTGACTGTAATAGAGTATGCAGAAGGGCCATTTTTTATCTTCAGCGATAGAAATGCTTATAGATTGCCTTTTTACAAGAGGATTGACGTATCGTTCAACCATAATCGAGCCTTTTTTAAAGGCAAACTATTAACCGAATTATCTTACGGGGCATATAATGTATTGAACTTTCGGAATCCGTTTTTTGTGGTATACAGCGGATCTGGTACTGATGAAAATGGTAACTACATCACCACCTACGACTTCATTAACTTAATGCCTATAATCCCTTATTTCTCATTGGAAGTTACCTTTTAGATTTTGTTAATGCAATATTAACAAACAAGGTGTTTTAGTCTTGCTATGGTTTGTTACTTTTGTTACCTGCGTTTTGAGAGTATTAAACCTTATTTGCCTAGTGGCGTTAGCTTGTACCAGTTACGGTCAATTACTGCCAAATTTTGGGGGACAAAGAGCTGGACTATCCGCTCTTAGTTTCTTAAAAAACGATTTAAACCCTGTTTCTTTTGGTATGGCTGGAGCAAGTGTAGCTAGCGAAGGTTCTCTTTTTAGCTCAGAAAATAATCCGGCAGGACTTGTCAAAATAAAGAACTCGGGTATTGCTCTTAGTAATATTGCTATAGGAGCAGGGATCAATCAAAGTTATATAGGTGGAGCTATAAAATTAAAAGGAGGCGGTGTTGTAGGTCTAAATGTGAATAGCTTCAACAGTGGTGCAATGGAAGTGCGTACGGAGTTTGAGCCTAACGGGACGGGCCAACTGTTCTATGCTAACAATACCGCTGTAGGTGGCAACTACGCTCAGCAACTTTCAGATAGATTTAGTATAGGAGTAGGTGTGAAATATGTGTATGAAGGTATCGCTACATATACGAATCATACGGTTACTGCAGATATCGGATTTTTATATACCACAGATTTTAAAGATCTAACTTTCGCTGTGGCAGTCAAAAATTTCGGAGGTAACTCGCAAATGAAGGGTGCAGACTTAGAAACTGATTTTAATAGGACAGACGTATCCTTAGAAAAATATACGACCCCAGCACTTTTCAAAATGGGATTCTCGCTCACAGCCTACGAAACTGAGGGCAAAAAAATATCGGTAGCGGCAGAGCTTAATCACCCAAGTGATAATGCAGAAAACATACGATTAGGCGGAGAGTTAAATCTGAAAGAACTTCTTTTTGTGAGACTTGGATATAAGCTGAGCGTAAAAGGACAAAATTATCCTACGGCTGGCCTGGGTGTAAAAACCAGAATAGGGCATCATCCACTTTATATAGACTATGGGATAAACCCAACCAATAGAATGGGTGTGCAGCATATATTTGGTATAAATCTCCCTTTTAACAACGACAAAAGATGAATCAAACAGTGAAGTTGAGCCTATATGCTATCGTACTTTTTTCGC
>JBDNFQ010000243.1:0-4966 GCA_041689715.1 Bacteroidia bacterium | reverse complement strand
TATCAAACTTTAAGAAGCAATCAATGGTATCGATTTTTGACTAGTGCTTGGGTTCATGGAGACTTTATGCATCTAGGAGTAAATCTTTATGTGCTATATAGTTTTGGTGGATTATTAGAAAGTGTATTTTCTAAAACTGATTGGTTTGGAGAAATAGGAGGTCTTGTGTATCTAGGCTTCTATATACTTACCGTAATTATAGCTCATATACCTACGTTCATTAAACAAAAAGATAACCCTAGTTACAACTCTGTTGGTGCGTCCGGTGGAGTCTCAGGCTTGTTATTTGCCACTATTCTACTATTCCCAAATGAGAAACTTCTTTTATTTGGTATTATCCCTATGAATATGCTACTCTTTGGTGTGATGTATTTGTTTTACACGTACAGAATGTCTAAAACGGGTAAAGACAACATAAATCATGATGCTCATCTCTGGGGTGCTATAGGCGGAATGATTACCTTAATAGTAATACGACCTGAGGTTATTCCTATATTTATAGGGGAACTACAGAGTATCTTCTCCTAATTCTGACATATCATCATTCCGAAGCTTATAGGCTAGCATATTTTAAAAGTACAGAACTCCTAGAACGGCAAATCGTCTCCTCCATCATCACTAAAGTTTACACCTGTAATGTCATCACTGGCATCAGGAATAGAAGGTGCAACAGATGGGGCACTTCCTTTTTCTATACGCCAAGCTTTGACGTCGGTATACCATTTAGAGTTATATTCTCTACTCTCTATATTTATAGAAACCTTCACATCATCACCAGCATTGAGCTCTGCTACTTTCTCAGCTATATCTTGAAAACCCGTAATACATATTTTCTTTGGGTAATTTTCGTTTGTTTCTATAACAAAATCTTGTTTTTTCCACGCTCCTCGTGTGCTTGTTCCTTCTTGTGGCTCTAGTAATTGCACTACTTTACCTTCTAATACTATATTCTCCATATACTGCTACAAGATTAATCATAGTAACTTGTAGCCGTACTATTAGGTTATCATTTTTTTTTGAACAATTTTTGAGGCCTTGGAAATACTTATAGCATTTGGAGTCGCGGTATTTTTTAGTTTTATAGGATCTGTATTTTTGGGTTTGGTAAATGCCGCAGTTATAGAAACCGCCATAAATCGTTCAGAGAAATCCGCTTTATGGTTAGCTTTTGGAGGCGTATTACCAGAGATACCTTATACACTTATAGCCATTTTCGGCACTTCATATATAGCAATACTAGAAAACTATAAAATGGAAATGAGCATTGGTATGGGCATAGTTTTCATGCTAATGGGTCTAAGCTACATAATCAAAAAGAAGAAGAAGGACATAAAAGTTCAGAATGTCATAGAAACAGGAGCTTTAGCAAATTTTAGCAAAGGTTTCCTCTTAGCTATCGCAAATCCTCAATTGATTTTTTATTGGTCTGGGTATCTCATCGTTTTTCAAACAGGCACTTTTTCAAATGGAGAGCCATTCTTTACCTTTACGGATTCAGTTTGGGATCCTACTAAATGGAGTTTTGCCATAGGAGCATCTGCTGGGGCTTTTTTGATATTATTTATCTATACTAAGTTAAGTTCCATCTACAAAGATCAGTTACTTAAGTTGATAGGTGATAAACTATCAAAAATTATTGGGTCAGTATTTATACTTATGGGGATCAGTACCATCATTAGTAATGCGTTTTAGTATTTCGACTCAGGCCTGTTATACAAAAATGACAACTTAGCTCATTGAATAAGGTTGGGAGGTAAAATACCCCCAATCGCTATCCGTGCTTTCATTATTGATACTGAAAATAAGATGACCATTACAAGTGCCTATGGAAACAGACTATGGAAAATGAAAATACCCAGAAGAATGCTGAGATACTAGTTTTTCGGTCTAAGTATCCAGACGTCTTTCTTCTTTACTCTTGACGCTCTAAATGTTTGCATAGCTTTTTCTTCTGAAGATCCTGCATAAAAGCCTATTCTATATAAACCATTGTCATATTCTAGAATTTCAGCACTATTGAAAGAGGGAAACCAAGTAGTCCTAAACTCATATGCTTTAGCGTAATTATAGGTGGACCCTATAATAATATAATACAAATCTCTATTTGGTATAGAGGAAGATATTGTAGTCGTATCGTTATATCCCAAGACATTTACTTCATTCGACGCAGATTCCACCTCAGAACTTATACTTGTATTTTCTTTTTGAATCGGCCTAGTTATAGGCGTTAACTGAGTTTGTATTTGTTTCTGTTCTATCTTTACTATTTCTACAGGTTTGAACTTGATAAGTTGTACTGACAGATTTTCATTTGATGTAGTATTAAAATATTTACTCTCGTAGCCATCTGCCACTATTTTACCTTCATATTCATCAATGGCTTCCTCAGACTTGTATATAAAGTTGCCTTTCACATCTGTTACAGCAAATATCCCCATGCCGTCAGTAGGGTCCATTATAACATATGCATTTGCGACTCCATTACCTTTTTCGTCTATTACATTACCAGATAGGGAGTTCAATACTTTCGGTATATTAATACTAAGAAGCCTATTTTCTCCGTCTTCTTCTCTATTTATCAAGAACTTACCTCTAATCTGAGGAACAAGAGAGAGTTCATTTTGTAGTGTATTCAGTTCTGTACAGTTTAAGAATAGTGTATTAAAATTCCCTGTTTTTTTGTATTTATACAAGTCATATCCACCTTTAGAGGCGTGACCATTAGAACTTATGTAGAGCCAATCTTCAGTAAGCGTTGGATTAATATCATTTCCAGGTGAATTTAATTGATCCCCCATATTGACAGAATTACTAAAATCTTTACCATTAAAACGACAGTTATAAACATCATAACCACCATAACCGCCTTCCTTATCAGATGAAAAATAGAGCGTATTAGTGGCAACATCCATATGTGGAAAGGCATAGTTATTCTTAGAGTCAAATAACTTAACTACCATTTCCCATTTTTCATTTTTCTTATGTAGCATATATAGACTAGATCTATTATTAACTATGCTAATGATACTAGCAACGGCTTTATTGCCATTGTCAAAGTATGATATAGAACCAAACGGCATATCTGTTATGCCTTGCATTACTTCTGTTCTATTCTCTAAGTTACCCTCACAATCTTGACTATACATCATCATTAGGCCACCCACTTCAGCATATAGTTTATCTTGAAAAACTGTAGGATTAGTCACTGGATATTCCGTAATCACACGATTAGCAGGATAATTAATGTTACTACTAAAAAGTTCGCTAATTTGCTCATCACTTATCACCTTACCAGTAGTCTTAGCATACTTTAAATAGAATTCTCTAGCTTTAGCTATTTTATTATTAAGATTAAGTGTGTTTGCGAATAGTAAGAAATCATTTGGAGTAAAATTTCCTTTTTCTAACTCAATATATAGCATTGCTTCAGCAGTAATATAGTCCCCATTATTATATAACTGTCTAGCTTTCTCTATGCCTGTAGCAGATTCCGAAATAGTAGATATTAGAACATTGAGTTCCGGAATTTGAGCAATAGAATTGCTCAAAAAACTAAAAAAAGCTATAGCTAGGTAGGTGTTTTTAATCATATAGGGTGTAAATCTCGTTAAAAAAAACTATAGTTTACGAATACGCAGTCAAAGCAATATTTGTGGCAGCTATATAAGCACCACTCCAGGCAGCCTGAAAATTAAATCCTCCAGTGACAGCATCGATGTTGAGTAACTCACCTACTGCATACATATTGGGCTGTCCCGTTATTTGAAATGAGTCAGGTTTCACCGCACTTAAGTCTATACCTCCAGCGGTTACAAACTCTTCTTTAAATGCACTTTTACCTACTATTTGTGCCTCAAACTGACATAAAACATGAATCAGTCTCTGAATGCCTTTTTTACCAATCTCAGACCAGTTTGTGTATTCCTTAAACTCTGCTATTTGGCATAACTGAATCCATAGTCTTTTTGATAATCCATGTTCTTTCCAAGACATTACTCGTTCTTTTGGCTTATCTGAAGTGTAGCTTTTAAAAAGTTCTAGTAAAGTATCAGCGTCATACGTTCCCCAGTTGATAACTAATGTAAATCGATAGTCCAATTGTGCAAGTTCTCTTGCGTACCAAGCACTAATTTTAATTACTGCAGGAGCACTATAACCTACATGCGTTATTAGTAAAGGTCCCGTCTCAACACTATTTTTCAGTTCTTTAATGCTAACAGATGAGCTTTCGACACTCACTCCAGCAAGGTCTACTAGATTATGATTTTTAGACTTAAAAGTAAAAAGAGATGGGAGAGGAGGAACTATTTCAATTCCTTTGGTAGCCAATAAATGATAGATACTAGGATTACTTCCAGTACATAAAACTAAGTAGTCACAAGTCACTGCTAGTTTATTGAATTCCAACTCCCATCGACGATTTACCTGAGTGAAATTCTCTAGTCTGTGACCCATGTTTACAGTCACATTGTGCTTACTGGCAAGTGAGGTTAAACAATTGTATATGGTATGAGATGAATTAGTTAGCGGGAATTTTCTACCATCATCTTCACATTTTAAGGGTACGCCTCTTTCTGCAAACCATCTTTCTGTATCATCAGAAGTGAATTGCTCAAATACAGGCAAGAGAAAGTCGTGACCTCTTGGATACTGCTTACTTAGCTCAATAGGGTTAGATATCTTATTTGTCACATTACATCTTCCCCCACCAGAGACTAATACCTTGGCTAGCAGCTTATTGCTTCCTTCATATATAGTCACCTCTAAATCGGAATTTTTCTCGGCGATGTTTATGGCAGTAAAAAGACCTGCAGCTCCACCTCCAATTATTGCTACGCTCTGACTCATTTACATCTTAAAAAACTCAATAGTCTCTGTAAGTGCCTCCTCAACTGCTTTTGGAATCTTTCTTTCTGTGAGGGGATGTTTTGTATTAACAGTATGGTCTGCTTCCTCTATTTCTACC
>JBDNFQ010000242.1:0-4500 GCA_041689715.1 Bacteroidia bacterium | reverse complement strand
CGTCACTTCTTGAAAAAGTTTATAATCTTCTGTAATACTAAAATCTATCTCCTCATATCCACCCGTCTGCCAGTATGCTTCTGCTCGTACAGCCATATTATTACCTACACTGGTACATCCTATTCCTGCATTAGCAAATGCCTTAATATATCCCATAAAATGTAGCCAATCTATACTTTGCAAAGTAGCGAACAGACTACCTCGTTCACACTTAGTAGTGCCACTTACTAGCCCTACACCTTCAGTAAATTCTTGTAATAATGCCAAGAGCCAATTCTGTGGTAGCTTCACATCTACATCTGTGATGAAATAAAATTCTCCTGAAGCTTTATGAGCGAGTTGCCCGAGCACATTAGCCTTACCTCTACCCTTTCCTACCGTTATATCTATATGAAAAAGTTGAAAATGAGGTTTATCTTCTATAAAATCACTAATTAGAGCCGCAGTGTTATCTGAACTATCATCATTTCCTATGAGAACTTGTAGCTTGTCCTTAGGATAATTAAGGGCTTCTATAGCTGTCAAGTTTCTAATGATTAGCTCCTCTTCATTGCGGGCCGCTAATAATATACTGATCTTAGGATACGCTGTACGTTTCTCTATCTTCTTATCCGTATGCGGCATTATAGACACCAAAGAAAACACCTGTACCAGAAAGAAAACGACGAGTATAACTGCTGCTACCCAAATCATAAGACCTCCATTTTATACCCTTCTGATTTTAAAAACTGTAAGTACTCGGGGAGTAATGCTTTTAGGTTCTTTTCTGCATTTTCACTATCATGAAATACTATTATACTACCAGAATTTGTAGCCTTCTGTATTCGCGGTTGAGCTCTTTTTGTATTTAAGGACCTTAAATAATCTTTAGTCAGCACATCCCACATTATCAGCTCATAAGAGCCTTTTAATTCATCTATAGCTTTGAAATTTATCTGACCAAAAGGCGGTCTAAATAGTCGCTTATTCCCAAGTACTTTAGCACAATCTTCTATGTCCTTTAAGTAGACTTCTTTAGAGTTTATCCAGCCCTTTATATGGTGTTGAGTATGATTAGCCACTACGTGACCTTTATCTCGCAGGTCTGAGATAGTCTCCGGGTATCTTTCCGCATTTTCTCCTACTACAAAAAATGTCCCCTTTGCTCCTACCTTGTCTAGCTCATTCATCACCCAAGGAGTAATAGTAGGATGTGGGCCATCATCAAAAGTGAGATACACCACCTTCTCCGTCACTTCTCTACGCCAAGTTAGTTTAGGCAGAAATGTTTTTCCTATGAAGTACCAAAAATTCAAGAGTACGAAGGTAAGATAGTTCAAGGCAGTTTCAACCTACCCTTTGAAAGCCAGACCCCATTTAACTAATCAACCCAACACTTTAGCACTCTACCCATTTAACTAATCAACCATTTAACTAATTAACTCTTAAACTCCTTACCTCACCACAGTAACCGTGCTCTTCACATTATACCACTCATTGTTAGTACCTTTAGCTCGGAGGATGACCATATAAGCTTCTTGTGGGGCATCCGCAGCGTCCCAACCCTCACTGGTCTGGTCTAAGTCTGCTATCTGCTGACCATAGCGATTATAGATTTGCATAGTATACTCCTCTATTCCTAAGGTGATGGGCCTAAACAATTCATTAAGGCCATCACTATTTGGTGAGAAAGCATTGGGCAAATAGAGTTTACCACAAGGCCCTGTCTCTATCCAAAGTGTATCTTCATATAAACATCCATTATCTAGTTTTACAAGTATAGATTTAGAGTGTGTAGGAACATACGCCAGTCTCTTACCTATGTGAAGTAGAGTATCACCTATAAACCAATTGGTATTTTCATAATTAGCTTCTAAGACATAAGTCGACCCTTCACATAAATCATACACGTGCTTATCCACTATATTTATCTCAGGCTTTTCTATTTCTACTGTGATAGTATCTGTACTGACATCAATTCCATTCAAAATTTGCACCCAATATGTTCCTGATTCTGAAACACCTATTTCATTGGTTGTATCACCGGTGCTCCAAAGGTGTTTAGAGTTTGGATTATTGGTGGACAAAGTATAAATCATGGAATCTCCTGTGCATGTATCAGTTTTTGACACCTTTATGCGGGTATCTACTTCTATCTTAAAATTATCCAAATTCATAAGATCAATTGTATATTGAATTGCTTTTTCACACGTAAAGGTACTCCTTGGCTCGGTGATATAATCTCCAATGACAGGTTCACTTACAAATCTAAATGTTAAATATTTACCTGATGTTCCTCTGTTCAATAGATTACATTTAAATCTCCTGTGTCTTTCGTATTGTTCATATTCCTCCCACTCAGGCACATCAGGCCCATATCTAAAATATGAGTCTAAAGTACCTATGTAATTGTCCTTGGTTAGCACACCTATACTATCTCCTTCTATATATGGACTCTCACTTATTCCTATACGGAGATACCACTTTAAGATAGGTTGAAAAAAATCTAAAGAATCGTAGGGTATACTAAAACGTCCACCGACTTCTCTATTCATAGAAACAGCTAGGGAATAGGCTCTGTCGGGATCTAATGGCTCCGTCAATTCCATACTCCACCCAAAGTTCTTCATGGTATCCAGATTCATACCTGCACGCAGATGTAGCTCCCTTCTGAAACGTGTATAGTTCAAAGCTCTAGGCAAAAATGAACAACCACCTCCTTGGTGATCAAAGTTTAGCGAATCAAAACCGGCAATTTTTTCGGTATATAAGTTTGGTGCACCCTGTGATAGCCAATTTCCAATATCAAAGCATCTACCCGTAGGATCTCCCTGTCTAACATTATCCATGTATTCTTGAGAGTAAAAAAAACAGGACACATTATTCTCATTCTCTGTAAAGTCCGGGTGCAGGTCAAAGCCTCCATTCACAATCTGTTGCCCATTGACAACTGTAAAAATGAAACTAGAAAGAACCCACAAAGAATGTTTGCAGGTTCTCTTTAATTCTATTACTAGGTTAGATATTAGCATACTTTTAGTGCACATAGACTTTCTGAGAGCCTACTTGACCAGCTTTTTGTCGCGGTTAATATATATATTCCTGACCGAATATTAAGCATTTTCACTGAATTGCTTGAGCTACTAATTTCATTTATTAGCTTCCCATCTAGACTGTACAGACTATATACAGCTTCTATCTCATCTTCATTAGTATCTTCCGTTGCCTTCAAGTTTATAGTCAATACATTGGTATTTTGATCTACAAATGTAGCAACCAAAAGAGGTTTATCACGTCCACCTTCTCTTTCAACTCCAACAACGTCTCCTGTAAGGGACGTTGACGTGGGACGAGTTTATTTAACCTCAACGTCCCTTACAGGAGACGTTGAACCAATAGGTTCTTACTCAGTATAGTTTAGGCCTACTAGTTTAAACTCCGACTCATTTGCTATATGTAGCGATAAAATTTTTAAACTGTTTCAAAATATATACTTTTGACTGTATATGTTCAAAGACAGAAAATTAATAGTCCTTTTTCATATACTTATTTGGTGTATTTTTCTGCTATTTCCTGTACTTGTACTGCCAAAGCCTGCTTCGTTTTTAGAAAACGACCAACTACAATTAGTTATTTATTTCAGTATAGGTTGCCTAACGATTGGGTTCTATTATTTCAATTACCACTTCATTATACCACGCTTTTTATTCAAACGCGAGTACTTTCATTTTTTTGGTTTATTCTTCGGTTTTATCCTACTCTCTATTTTGAGTACCAAGTTTATAATTACTTCGTTATATTTTGAACATGGACTTATTAGTTCGTCTAAGCCCAAATTACTTGTCAATTTCTTAGGTCGTTTTTTAGTTGTTTTTGCTATAGCATTTGGAGTGCGTCTATTTCAAAAAATGAAGCAAATCGAAACAGAAAAATTAAACGCTGAGCTGATTTCACTTAAAGCACAAATAAATCCACACTTCCTGTTCAATACGCTTAACGGGATTTATGGGTTGGCACTTACAAATTCTAATAAAACTGCAGATAGTATATCAAAATTAGCATCGATGATGCGATATGTACTAACCGAAACAACGGCTGAAAAAGTGCCCTTGATAAATGAAATAAAATACATAAGTGATTATATAGCGTTTCAGAAACTTCGCTTAACGAAAAAAACAAAAGTCAACTTTACCATTGAAGGCACTTTCCTAGATCAGGAAATATCTCCCATACTTTTTATAAGTTTTATTGAAAATGCTTTCAAATATGGCGTTAGTAATGAGGTAGAATCAACTATAAAAATTCACATCGTTACAGAAAATAATGCCATCTCACTTACCGTAAAAAATGATCAACTGAATACTAATACTAATAATAATGAAGAATCCTGTGGCATAGGTTTAAAGAATACGAAAAGAAGATTAGATTTAATTTATGAAAACAAGTACAGCCTTGAGATTACCAACACGGACAAAGAGCATCAGATAATACTAAAAATACAACTGAAATGATACAATGCAT
>JBDNFQ010000241.1:0-2286 GCA_041689715.1 Bacteroidia bacterium | reverse complement strand
CCTTTCTTTTGAGCTTCTGCTATACAGTGCATAGCTAGAGTAGTCTTACCAGAAGATTCTGGACCATATATCTCTATTACTCTACCCTTAGGAAAACCGCCTACTCCCAATCCTATATCAAGACCCAATGAACCCGTAGAGATAGAATCTACCTTTACCACGTTATCATCAGACATTCTCATCACTACACCTTTACCATACGACTTTTCTAACTTGTCTATGGTCATCTTGAGAGCCTTCAGCTTATCTTCGTTTTCTTTCTTTGACATTATTATTATCTAAACTATTTTTACCAAATATATACCAATCCATTCTATAAATCAAATAATGGAAAAGGTGTTGATATTATTAGGTCTAGCACGCTTAAGTTATACTAACCTGCCCTTAACTTCGTTACCAATTACATCGAAGAAAAATATACTACCTTGAAAAAAATCACTCTCTTCATTACTTGTCTTACTTTATTTGAAGTTTCCTTTGGGCAAATCACAAGTGGTGACACCAACCTAATAATCAATTCAAGATATATTCCTGATGTGGCAGAATCAGTAAAAATAGATTTACAACCCACTTTAGAAGAACCCAAAGTAAACCCACCTACCTATACCTATCGTTTCCCGTATGTGGCTTACAAACCAAAAGCTGTTTATTCCCCTATCAATCCTATATTCATAAAAACAGAGACCCCAGAAGACCTTTTTGATAACTACATAGAAATAGGTGGTGGTAATTATCTGACATCATACTTAGATGCCAGCATACATAACACAAGAGATAAATATTACAGCTATGGCCTAAAGGTAAAACACCATTCTTCTAGCAGCAGTAAGAATCCAAATCAAGGACTGTTTAGTCAAAATAGAATCTCTGCTTTTGGGCTTAGAGAAAAAGGAAATGATCTATATGCCGCTATAGACTACAATAGAAATGTAGTACACTACTACGGCTATATAGATGATACTATCTCCAGAGAGCTAAACGATATCAATCAGATATACAATGATATAAGTGCCAATGCTAAATGGTCGCTTAAAAAAGCTAAAATTGAAAGTAGCATAGACTTTGGCCTTACTCTTTTTGATAAACTAGGTGAAAACGAAAACACCTTTGCTATAGAAAACTTAAATGAATTTGGTCTAGGTACTGGCGACTTGCATCTAGACTTAGGAGCTACCTATACGCAACTCACCGAACTAGCTAACTACAAGAGACTCTTTATAGAAATTACTCCTCACTATACTTTCAAATACAAAAAGTACAATTTTGATATTGGACTTAGTCTAGACTATTTTGCAGAGCTAGATAGTAGCACCAATAAGATTTTTCCTGCTCCACATATCAAAGGAGAAACCTACTTAGTGCCAGACAAGCTGAGAGCATATGCTGGAATAACCGGAGATATACAAAAGAATACTCTGAAAAGTCTAAGTTACGAAAACCTATTTCTAGGCAATAACTTGACTTATGCTAATCCTTACGCTTGGAAAATATTTGCAGGGTTAAATGGTAATTTCACTCGTTTTGTTGAATTTGGTATACGCCTGCAGCAAGAGATTATACAAGATCAGTACTTCTTTATTTCCGATACTAATGAGTTGAGAAACTTTACTACGGTAACAGATGATATGACTAAGTTTAGTCTATCTGGCGAAATTAAATTTGACGTAAACAGCAAGCTAGACATTGGTTTCAGAGGCAATATCTATTCGTACAATGTAGATTCAGAGCAAAAACCTTGGCACTTACCTACGTATGATGCAGCACTTTTTAGTACTATTAGATTAGCAGATAAGATCTATGTAAATGCTGAATATTTCGCTACTAGTGCCCGAAGTGCAAGGGACCTAAAAGGACAAACATATAACCTAGGAGCTATACACGATATAAACCTAGGAATGGAGTACAGATACAAGAAAAACATCTCTGGTTTTCTGACTGTAAATAACATTTTAAACAAAAGATATGAGCTTTGGAATAACTACCGTTCTCAAGGGCTTAATGTATTAGCAGGCATTACATTTTCCCTCTAATAATTTACTGATTTGCTGCGTATAAATAGTAATATTGCATACAAATGAACTTGGCAAAAGAAATATCATTTTTACTATACAAGCACAACTGTGTTATCCTTCCTGGATTTGGTGCATTTTTAGTAAATGAAAAAGCAGCAGAGCTAAATGAGGTAGCCAGATATGCTATACCTAAACAAAAGGTAATTACCTTTAATAAGCAAATAGAACATAACGATGGATTGGTAGCAAACTACCTTAGCCAGCAGTATAAATG
>JBDNFQ010000240.1:0-2513 GCA_041689715.1 Bacteroidia bacterium | reverse complement strand
GCCAGCAGCTATTACTATAAATTGCCCACGTAAATCCTCCATTCGCTTTAGTATAATTTCTATCGCTTCTTTACCATAGTCAGCATTGCCGCCCTCAGTAAGGGAATAAGCTTCATCTATGAATAGTACACCGCCCATAGCTTTTTCTATTATGTCACCAGTTTTCATAGCTGTTTGGCCAATGTAACCCCCTATCAAACTTTGTCTGTCGCATTCTACTAAGTTTCCCCTCTCTAGTATACCCAAAGCCTTATATATCTGAGCCAAAATGCGAGCAACCGTAGTTTTACCAGTTCCTGGATTACCCGTAAATATAGAATGTAAACTAAAGGTGTTTTGCACCTCTTGGTCTGTCTCTTTGTAGTACCTTACAAGCTTTACAAGTGCCTTTATTTCTTCTTTTACACTAGTTATACCTATTAGTCCATCCAGCTTTGCAAGAGATATTTTTAATAATTCTTCGTCTATAGGTATATCGGGTATTACACGTTTATTATCTACAGATAGTTTTTCTATATCTTCTACTTGCACTTGAGATAGCTCTTCTATAGTAAGTTTTGCTGGATCATCAGTACTCATTACGCGTATACCTAAGTTCAGTTTACTTTCCTCTATTAGTGAAACTATTAGTCTGGCATTCCCAAAAAAATGATCTCTGTTTCTATAGGCCTCTACTATTTTTTTATAGAATTCTTCTTTAGCGTCAGTTGCAAAGGTTATCCCTTTCTTTATGGAATGTTTATCTGCTATTTCTAATAATTCTTGAGGTGTGTAATCAGGAAAATCATAGATCATTCTAAACCTAGATTTTAGTCCAGGATTTGATTCTAAGAAAATATCCATTTCAGCAGGGTATCCTGCAGTTATTATGGCTATATCCTTGCCGTCAGACAGTTCTTTTAGTAAAATTTCTATTGCTTCTTTACCAAAGTCTTTGTTATCGTCATCTTTACGAGCAAGTGAGTACGCCTCGTCTATAAATAATATTCCACCCGCGGCCTTCTTAATAGCCGCTTTAGTTTTAGGAGCAGTCTGACCGATAAACTCTGCTACCAAATCTCCTCTATCTACCTCGTGTACGTGTCCTTTGCTCAGTAAGCCCAGTTGCTTGTATATTTTACCTAGCTTTCTTGCTATGGTTGTTTTACCTGTTCCAGGATTGCCTTTAAAAACGCAGTTAAGATTTATTTGGTCTTCTTCTGCTAGGCCTTTTCCTTTTCGTAAAGCTATGAATTCTAGATAGTTGGCATATTCTTTTATTCTATCTTTTACACTATCTAATCCTATTAGATCATCTAGCTCGCTAAGTGTTCGTTCTACATCTGTTTTAGACACAGCCTTGGACTTGTATGCAGATTTACCCAGCTGTAATGATTGAGGGGAAGCATCTCCAATTATATATTCTATAAAATCATCTCCGATGGAGAACTCCTTCTGTACTAGTAGTTGATCCATGAAGAGTATGTCTAGATAGTACTTACCCTTGAGCCAGCTCCCCGGTTTATCTGCTCCCCAGCCTACGGTTACGGTAAATTGGTTATCTTGCTCATATACGAAAATAAGTTTAGAAACAGAGCCTTTGAGTAAATTAGTATCTGTAAGAAAGTTAAAAACAAACTCACAAGACCAGAAGCCTAAATCTTTAGTCTTGTTCGTTGCAGTGATTTCGGCCCAAATATATCTTGACTCTTGAGCACTGAACTGTTCAAAAAACTTTCGTTCGGAATTTTTTATATTATCAAATGGGCCCTCATAAAAATGTATCGACTTTATATCAAAATAGGGATTTTCTAGGGAGGTAACTTTGCCGACCGACTGAACATAAAAATTTTTCTCTGCTACTACTTTGCCATCTATCTCTGCACTCCAAGAGTAAGTACCTATTTGCCAGTAGCTGCCTATGTTATGAGTTCCCCAACCTTCGCGTACAAAGAGAAGGTTACTATTTTGAGATACAGTCCTGTCGCAGTTTAGTCTGCATATTTCAGTTTTACTTTGGTCTCTGCATACTATCTCCATTTTTAGATCCCAATCTTTTTTCTTAAAGTGAAGATTGAAAAATGAAAATTCTGTATAAACGTAGGAGGTGTCAAATTTATCAAAGACACTGCGGTACTTTTTCTTATTATCAGCCAACCATTCAGTCGAGCTGTAAACCTTCATGTTGCGAAAGATATAGTTGGTATTTTCTTTATCTGACATTATGCTTCAAGGTTAAATATAAAAATTCATAAAGCATATATGGAGTGAATAAAATGGCAAGTTTTTAGCCAAAGAAAAAAAAGATAAAATTTAGTGAAAAAAACATTTTTGAATTTCAAAATACGGTTATCTTTGCACTCCTTAAAAAAAGGTGGGTTGGGTGAGTGGCTTAAACCAGTAGTTTGCTAAACTGCCGTACCTCACAAGGGTACCCCGGGTTCGAATCCCGGACCCACCGCTTAAAATAAGGTTAAAGATACGTTCTTTAGATAATGGTTTCATAGCTCAACCGGATAGAGCAACGGTTTTCT
>JBDNFQ010000239.1:0-16960 GCA_041689715.1 Bacteroidia bacterium | reverse complement strand
AATAGCACTAGAAGTAGATCTAAAGTAGGCTACTTTTTTATTAAAAATCAGGTTTCTATTACTGTCTAGCAAGCTCCAGGAATAAGTAGGTGACCCTCTAAACCCATCTACAGGAGTACTCGTTACAGTATACTCGCCACACAGTAAGGTGTCTATATCTACTACAGCTTCTGCTCTATGCTTTACACGTACTCGGTATGATCGTACAGTAACAGCGTTTAGAGGACATGCGTTATCACGGGCAGTTACCGTAAAAGTATAAGGCAAATCACTGGCAGAACCCAGTGGTGGTGTCCAGCAGAACCTGCCTGTTTGGAGCCTAGCTGTTGGACTAACAATATTAAATGTAGCTCCGGGTATACCTCTATTCCAGGTTAGCTTAACTGTATCTGGCGGAGGAGCAGAAGCGGGGGGAGGGGGAGTAAATACAGCATCGTTTGATGTGATATTAAAGCAAATCTGACTTCCTTCACAAACGTTGTATGAGTAGGGACCGTTTATTATAGGCGGATTATTATCTGGACAAGACATGACTATAAATTGCATGTCTCTCCTGGTTGTCCCTATTTTTTTATAAATACCCGAGGTGTCTTTACGCCACTCTACCATTTGTATTACGACTACAGCCACTTCGCTACAGTTTACGGGAGTGAAAATAATATCACCCGTTTCTGGGTCCAAACAAGTTCCGATGGGAGGGTTCGCACTTGCATTACAATATGGCCAGGCCAAGGTGCCGGGATAATATGTAGCCAAAGGATCTAGATATGATCTAGTTCCGTTATAAGAACATACTTGATTCTGACCTCTAAATGCTTTAGCAAAAGAATATGAAATAGAATCACGCTCTGCGGTATCAATTGCCCCGTTATTAAAAGTATAGGGTTGGTTGCAACACAAAATTGCGACAGGGTCATTGGTAAGTGCTGGCGAACTATTACATGGAGCAGCACAAGCATTTATTTCGCAGGAAGTATAGAAAGTTTGCTGCTGTTGTCCGGTGGTTATATCAGCACTTCTTACATACAGCAATACGGATATCTCAAAGTCACAACATCCGCTATTCAAAGCATTTCTCAAATCTACTCTACCCTCAAACGTATGTTTCTCTATGCCAAAAGGAAAAGACCCATTACAAGGCTGGTCACATCGACTAGGTTCGCCATTGCACGTTGCTGTTATATCTATTATACCTGTTCTGGTAAGGCTTATTGTGCCGGCACTAGTAGGGGTAGAACCAGAAATACAAGATACACTAAGACTAGTAGGTGCAGTTGAGCTACTGCCGCAATTTTCACTAGTTCCGCATCTTGGAGATTGCCCCAAAACGTAACAACCATTGCAGTCTCTGTAGAAATTAAAGACAATATAGTATATGCCAGCAGTGTCACCGCACGTATATGTGATGTCAGAACCTACTATATGGTCGGCTTTGGCAGATAGATTCCACAGAAAAAAGAGCGAAAAAAAGAGGGCGGCTATGGACAGAATTCTTTTCATTTTGAATAATTAAGTTATTCTAATGACCATCTATACAAAAGAATCGTTGCATCTCTATGAGGATAACCACTAAAACAAAACAAAGTTTAACTATTCAAAAGTAAATGAAATTTTAGTATTTATAGTAAGGGAAGTGACTTTTATTTTGTCAGAAATACGATGCCCAACCACCCACAGCACCTCGTTTCCAGAGCAAAGTATCGGTGTTTTTGCCTTTAATTGATTGTCAATTTTTTGGTCAATATAGAAATCGCTGAGCAGTTTATGCCCAACCATTCCGAGAGGTTGAAAAATCTCCCCCTTTTCCCAGGTTTTGAGGACTAGTGGATAATCTAAACCAGATAAGTCTACTAACTCTTCTAGCTTCTTGCCGTTAAAAGAGTGTCCAGATTCAGGCTCTATTTTTAAGATGCCTAGACTGTTTTTGTATATACCTGGCCCATTGATTAGTGTGCTTTCATTGATTGAGGTTCCCTTTTTCTGTACAAATACGAATAGTCTATCTACAAGTAGTTGATGCGTGCTACTCTCAAATTGCTGCCCACTTTCATTTGCTGTAGCAGCTACTATTTGCTCACATTGAGCACTATTAAAACCGTACTTGTCTAGTATGCGATACAAAATAACACTAGGCTGTGGATAAGTCAAAAGATCGTTTTTAGCTACAGATAAACGTCCATTTTCCTTAGTTGTGAGCTTATCTATGGCAAGTGACAAAAGGTGATTGAAGGCTTCTTCCTCTTTGGTTAAAAGTTCAATACTTGCATTTGCTCTTTTACTGAAGC
Organism: Bacteroidia bacterium; assembly: GCA_041689715.1. GTDB lineage: Bacteria > Bacteroidota > Bacteroidia > NS11-12g > UBA9320 > UBA9320. The sequence goes on along the minus strand of JBDNFQ010000239.1, from coordinate 14,675 downwards.
CCACAAGTTTTTCCTCTAGAAGTGGTAGCACTTCTAATCTTAATGTATTGCGTAGGTATTTAAGACTAGTATTAGAACTGTCTTGTCGGTAGGCTATCTTATTCTCAGCTAGGTAGTTGGTTATTTCCTCTTGAGTAAATGCTAGAAAGGGTCTTATGACGTAATCACGCTTTATAGGAATGCTTCGCAATCCGCTTATTCCTGACTTTCTGTATAAGTTTATAAAAAAAGTTTCTAGCACGTCTGCTTTGTGATGAGCAGTTATAAGCTTAGAGAAGAGTTGTTTTTCTTTTAACTCTCCGAAATAGTCGTACCTTATTTCTCGAGCGGCTTCTTGAATAGATAGGCCTCTTTTTTCAGCATAGACTGCTGTGTTTTCTTCCTTTGTATAAACAGCCTTACAATGAGGTAATTTTTCGGCTAAAGCCCTAATAAAACTAAGATCTTCTTCACTCTCTAATCCCCTTAATCTAAAGTTGACATGTACCATACAGAATGGAACTTCTAACGTATTGAGCATGTGAGCAGCAAAAACAGAGTCCTTGCCACCACTAATGGCTAGGGCAAGTTGGTCTGAATTATTAAACAGTTTATGTTCTGATATGTATTGATTTAGCTTTTGAAGCACGATGTTTGCTTTATAATTAGCAAATCAAAAGTATTTTTTTGATAAAGATAAAATAAAGGTACTATGATTTGGACAAATCAATCCATTCTTAAGATTTTAATTGATAAAGCGAAGCATTGAAACAGATTTTCACATATATAGTTCTATTGGGCTCTCTTGTTACGACAGCTCAAAGTACCCCTCGGTCAAATCAGACAAAAATAGAGATACTTAGTGCTAATGAGCTAGTTTATAACCAAGAGCGTGGCCGGTACCAAATATGCAGAGGCAATGTGCGTTTCAAGCAAGGAACTATGCTTATGGATTGTGATAGTGCATATTTCTACGAAGAAATAAATAAGATAGAAGCATTTGGTAAAATATACATACGCCAGAAAGACACGGTAGACCTGTGGGGTGGATACTTAGAGTATGATGGCGATACAAGATTAGCAAAAGTGAGTAAAAACGTCCGGCTAACAGATGGCAAAATGAAGCTAACTACCGAGCAATTAAATTACGACATGGTAGATAAAATTGGTTACTATACTACTGGTGGCAACACGGTTAATGGAGCAGACAAGCTATACAGTAATAACGGAACGTATTACTCTCGAACTAAGGAATTGTTTTTTAAGGATTCAGTAAAACTCACCAATCCTGAATACACAATGGAAAGTGATACGCTGAAGTATAATACCTTATCTAAGCTGGCTACTTTTTTAGGCCCAACCTATATACACAGCGAAGAAAACATGATATACTGCCAGTATGGGTGGTATAATACCAAGACTAACATCTCTCAGTTCAGTAAAGGAGCATACATAGAAGGCAAAGAAAACAGGCTAGAGGCTGACAGTATGATGTACTATAGAAATACGGGATTAGGCGAAGCGTTTGGCCACATACTGTTCGTAGACACATCAGAAGAAATCACAATTACGGGTCAATATGGAAAGTACGAGCGTTTTGCAAAAACTACGCTAATTACGGGGAATCCCTTGGCTATTAAAAACATAGATGGAGACTCTTTTTATCTAAAAGCGGATACCCTGATTGATTTCGCAGATACTACGCTAAACCAAAAAAGAAGCCTAAGAGCATTTAGAAAGGTAAAAGTGTATAAAAGTGACATGCAGGCGGTGGCAGACTCTCTGGTATATAATTTTTCGGATAGCACAATAGGGTTTTATACAGATCCAGTTCTTTGGACAGACAGCAATCAGATAACAGGAGACACCATATTGGTATTCAGGGGTTTAGAAGGTATAGAAAAGCTAGAAGCATTTAAAAACGGATTTATAATTGAAAAAGACCGCAATGGCTTTTATAATCAGATAAAGGGAAAAAAGCTAGAAGCTTTTTTCTTAGAGTCGCGACTTAAGCGTGTAGAGGTAGACGGCAATGGACAAAGCATTTACTACGCTTTAGAAGATAGTATGCAATACTCCGGCGTTAATGACGTGGTCTGTGGCAGAATGGTTATTAATATGGACAGCGGCAATAAAGTGGGGACTATAAATTTCCAAAACATGCCTAAAGCTAAATTTTATGTTTTGGAGAAATTTCCTCAAACTAAATCTCGGCTGGAGGGTTTTGTATGGTATATTGAATTAAGACCAAGAAAGTCATATTTTACGAATTGATTACATTTGCACCAATGTCAAGTATAACATTACCGAAATTTAAATCGGCTTCAGATTTTAGCCGTGAACTTAGGACCAACGTTGAGAAATATTTTAGAGAATCCAAAATCTCAAAATTTGCAACGCCATCCTTAAAAGTGAAGGCAGCAATATTGTTGTTTAGTTTTTTTGGATCATATCTAGCAATTCTTTTTTTAGGATTTTCTGTATGGTCTGTACTGCTTTTATGCTTTATAATGGGTTTAGCTAAAGCAGGTATAGGAATGGGTCTGATGCACGATGCTAATCACGGATCGTTTTCTAAAAACCCAACGGTAAATAAAATCTTTGGTCATACCGCAGATATTTTGGGAGTAAGCTCTAGCAATTGGATTAATCAGCACAATCGCCTTCATCATACATACACCAATATATACCAGCACGATGAAGATGTACACGGTAAAGGACTATTTCGTTTTACTAAAGACGCACCAAGAAATAAGATACACAAATTTCAGCACGTATACTGGGCATTTTTTTATGGTTTTCTAACGTTGGGCTGGTTCTTCGCTGATTTTACAAAGTATCGTGAGTATAGAAAAAAAGGTTTAAATAAGGCAAAAGGGATTCAAATAGTGAAAGAATACGGCGAAATGGTACTCTTTAAACTTGTATTTTTAACCTATATGATTGTGATTCCAATGGTATTTTTAGACTTTGCTTTTTGGCAAGTGCTAATAGGGGCATTTGTAGTTGAGTTTGTTGCAGGTTGGATACTGGCGGTAATATTTTCATTAGCACACGTTGTAGACAAGTTTGACCTGTCAAACCATGATAAGTTCAATGGTACTTCTGAAGAAGAATGGACGGTTCACCAAATTCATAATACGTTTGACTTTGGAGTGAAAAACAAAGCACTTACTTGGTATTGTGGAGGATTAAACTACCAAGTAATACATCATCTTTTCCCCAATGTATCTCATGCTCACTATCCTAAGTTATATGAGATAGTAAAAGAGACTGCTAGGAAGCACGGTATAAATTATCAAGAGTTTACCACTTTTAGAGAAGCCTTTGTATCTCACCTAGTTTTCTTAAGAAAACTTGGGAGACCACAGTTTGCTTAGGCAGATGTACTAATTACCGCACACTTGCGTTTATAAGTAAGTGTTCTATTCTTCTTGATATTCAGGCATTTGGTACCTATTTTGTAGAAAAGGAACACTATTTGAATCACATCGTACAAATGCTAAGAAACACTACAGTCATACTATTAATTTTTGTTACATTTTTGGTTTTTGCACCCCCGAGCAATAAGCAGCACCAGCATAGCAGCACATGGTCAGAACTTACATTCGATTCTCTAGGTGTCGATGAGCGTCTTGCTCAACTCTTTATGATAGAATGCAGACCTACCTATGGCAGCAAACACATAGAAGAAGTGGAGCGTATGATAACTCAGTATAAAGTGGGTGGCGTAATTTTTTTTAAGGGCGACCCAACCGAGGAGGTGAAGCTTACAAACAGATTCCAGGAGATGTCTAAAACTAAAATGCTAGTAGCAATAGACGGTGAATGGGGTCTTGCTATGCGACTAGCCAATACTGTAGCCTACCCATATCAGCTTGGACTTGGCAGTATTCAAAAGGAGGAGGTAATCTATGAAATGGGCAAGGAGATAGGCAGACAATGCAAGCGGATGGGAATTCACGTAAATTTTGCTCCTGTTATTGATATAAATAATAACCCCAATAATCCTATAATAAACTTTCGCTCATTTGGTGAAGATCCTGACAATGTTTCTAAAAAGGGATGGGCTTATGCAAGTGGGATGCAAGATGCGGGCATAATAGCTTGTGCAAAGCACTTTCCGGGACATGGAGATACAGATGTAGATTCTCACAAGGACTTGCCGGTAATTAACCATTCGATGGAACGACTACGAGAAGTAGAATTTCGGCCGTTTCAATACTTAACCAACAAAGGAGTAATGAGTGTAATGACAGCTCATCTATTTATACCAGCTATAGACAACCGTACAAACATTGCCGTAAGCATATCAGATAAAGCAATAAACGGCATTTTAAGAAGAGAAATGGGGTTCACGGGACTATCATTTACCGACGCTCTAAACATGCAAGGGGTAGCAAAGTACCACCCAGATGGTGAGCTAGAGTTAATGGCCCTGATGGCAGGAAACGACATTTTATTATCTCCTGGCGATGTGCCCAAAGCTATTAAACTTATAAAGAAGGCAATGGCAGAAGGTAGATTGAGTGAAGACTACGTGTGGGGCAAGGTGCTAAAAGTGTTAAATTATAAGCATTCCCTAGGATTACATGATTTTACTCCATTAAACGAGCACAATGTAGAAGCAGACCTAAATAGCACCTCGTCAAAGTTTATAAACTATAAGCTTATAGAGCAAGAGTTGTGCTTAGTAAAGGACGATAAATCAGTATTGCCTTTGCACTTAAAAGATAATAAGAGAGTGCTTTCTATAGCGATAGGTAATGGCACCAAAACCACTTTTCAGCGAGAGTTAGAAAGAATGGGCAATGTAAAAACAGTATGTATCAGTAAAAATGCGACTGCGTCTCAATTTGCTGCAGTACAATCACAGATGTCTGCTTATGATGTATCGATAGTATCCGTGCATAATACGAGCAAGTATCCGCCAAACTACGGTATTACTGCATCTACAGTTTCTTTTATAAATAGCCTAAGTGCCAAGAAAAATGTGATAGTGGTGGATTTCGGGAATCCATATAATCTTAAAGACTTTAAAAATCAGAAGACTCTGCTACTTGCTTATGATGACTTAGACGAGAATAATATAAAAGCTGCCCAAGCTATGTATGGTATAATAGGTGTAAATGGTAAGTTGCCTATAAGTGTAGGAAAAGAGTACTATGCGAGTATGGGAGTAACTACCTTGCCTATAGGGGAACTGCACTCAGCTAGGCCAGAAGAAGTGGGCATGTCAAGTTCTAGGCTTGCTAAAATAGATCAGATAGCAAACAGTGCAGTATCTTCGGGTGCTACTCCTGGTTGTCAAGTACTTGTGGCTAAAAACGGAAGAATAGTATACGAAAAGAGTTTTGGTACGCACACGTTTAACAGTAGCCAGAAAGTACAAAACTCTGATTTATACGACCTTGCATCTATTACCAAAGTGGCTGCGACTACAGTTACCCTAATGAAACTAGTAGAAGATGGGCGTCTTTCTTTAGACGATAAAATGGCGAAGTACTTACCAGAGTTAGAAAACACTAACAAGACCCACATGACCATTAAAATGGTTCTAGAGCATAAGGCGGGTTTAAAAGATTGGATTCCTTTCTATTCCGAAACAATGGTAAACCAAGTGATATATGATTCTATATATACCACAGAACCTGACAAACTTCACACTGTTACTGTAGGCAATGGTCTCTATATTCTTAGCGATTATAAAAAACACATACTTCAGGAGATATACGACTCAAAAATCAGTGATGTTGGAAAATACAATTACAGTGACTTGGGAATGATTCTGATGAAGGAATTAATAGAACGCGTTACAGGCAAGGATTTCGATGATTTTGTAAAAGCTAACTTTTATGATCCTATGGGAATAGAGCGACTTACTTTTTTACCGTTAGAAAGATTTGAGCTGTCCGAAATAGTGCCCACTTCACTTAGCCCAGATATGAGAAAAGGCTTAGTGCATGGCACTGTACACGACCCAAGTGCTGCCATGTTGGGTGGAATATCTGGGCACGCGGGGCTATTTGGCAATGCTGAATCTTTAGCCTCATTAGCTCAGATGCTTTTGAACGGAGGCGTATATAATAATGTACGATATTTAAAAAAATCGACTATAGAAACATTCACTGCAAAGCAGTCTTCAGACTCTAGAAGAGGTATAGGTTGGGATAAGCCCGAGATGAATAGGAGTAGGATAAATCCTGCATCTGACCTTGCGTCTGCTAGATGCTTCGGACATACTGGCTTTACTGGCACTATGGTATGGGCCGACCCTGAGTACGACCTCGTTTATATTTTTTTAAGCAATAGAGTATACCCTACTCAAGAAAACAGAAAGCTAATAAGTGAGGGGGTAAGAACTAATATAATGGATGTTATTTACGAAAGTTTTCTACTTCCTTAAACGTTAGGTACTATTGTTGAACTAATAAGTAGAATAACCTAACCGATATTATAAAAATGAAAAAATTTATTTATGCATTCGCATTAGTTTTCTCTCTATCCTCTTGTGAGGAACTATTAGACGTTTTAGAATCTACAGGAGGTGCCATAGGCATTTCACAAAGCGAAGCCTCTTCTGGACTAAAGCAGGCTTTAGAAAAGGGAGTACTTACAGGAACATCGTTTTTAGGTCAAGATGGTGGCTTTCTAAAAAATGCAACGTACAAAATTTTGATGCCAGATGAGGTAAACAATGCGGTTTCTAAAATTAAGGGAAACCCAATTACAAATGCTCTTGCTGGCCCATACTTACAAAAAGTAGAAGTAGCAATGAATACTGGAGCAGAGAAAGCAATGGCAGAGGCTAAGCCAATCTTTGTAAAGGCTATTACATCTATGAGTATAAGTGATGCTATAGGTATAGTGACTGGCGGTGCAGGTGCGGGAACGGCCTATCTACAAAGAACTACATCTGCTAGCTTAAAAAGCAAATTCATGCCTGTGATTACTAAGTCTCTTGAGAAGGTCAACATCAATGATCCATGGACTAAAGTTACCAACGCGTACAATATGGTAATGGGTAAAAATGTAGAGACGAACCTTAATGAGTACGTCACAGATAAAGCAATGACAGCATTGTTTAGCCAAATTAAACAAGAAGAAGACAAGATAAGAGCTAATCCTGTAGCACGCACAACAGACTTGCTTAAAAAAGTGTTTGGATATGCTGACACTAAGAAGTAAAAACGTATTAAGTAATACAGTAAAGCACTCGCTACTAGCGGGTGCTTTTTTGTTACTAGTTATTCTCGGAGCTAAAATAGACTTAGGAGGAACAGTCTCATTTACCCTGCAGACACTATTTCTTGGATTGGCATATTGTTATTTACCTAAACCCTGGAAGCTTGTCTTAATAGCCGGGTATCTTTTCTTAGGCATTGCAGGATTTTCCGTTTTCAATGGAGGAGCAGGCTGGGACTACTTCAGTTCTTGGCCTCTTGGTTTTTTTATTGGGTTTGTTTTTGCAGCATTCGTGCCCTTGTCTAAACCTAAAGATTTTTTATCGGCAATGCGTTTCTTCTTGCAAATGCACGTTGTTATTATTATTTGCGGAACAGTTGGAGTAGGACTTTATTCTGGCTCAGCGATAAAATCCTTTGATATGTTTTTTGACATACTCCCAAGAGCAGTGCTAAAGAGTACCGTTGGAGCAGGATTTGTCTGGTTAGTAATCGTCTTTAAGAAAGTTTAGATAGCCGAGGACTTTAGCACGTATGTGCGTTCGAACTTGTTGGTGGGTGTAATTCCAGAAGATTCCTGTCGAACCGTGTTTGTATTTGATAAAGGTGTTTTAAGTTCCTTTTTACGCAAACCAATATATGCGTCAAAAGTGATTTGTACTCTGTGTGCAAGCTGTTTTCCTGTATTCCAAGACGCTATTTTAGCTTTATATTGGGATTGAACTTTACCCGCAAATACCTTTGCCTTAGAACCGCTGCCATAAGCGAAGAAAAGCAACTCTTTACCCGTTTGAATAGAGTCGGATAAGCAGTAACTAATCAGACTTAAAAATAAGCTAGCCGTATACAAATTTCCCATATCCGAAGACAGTTTATCTCCTTCTGCTATGTTGGTCTTTACCCAGTTTTTATAAAAAGGCGTCTTAGAAAAAAGACGCGACACTTGCTCATCCTCAGGGTCTATATCATTCTCTGCACAGATAGCGTCAAAAGTGCCTTCCGTTTCTAATTCATGCTGCAGTAGTGGTGTTATTATTCTTCTGCCGTGGTATGCGTATGGCAAGTGAAAAATAAGCTGATCATAATTTTCTATAAGCTCATTTGATCGAAAGTGCTCCCAAGCTTCTGTTATTCTATTTTGATATACGGTATTAGATAGTTGTCCATCAAAAATAGGCTTCTCGTCATGTATTTCAAGCAATTCTCCATTTACTTTTTGATACCGGATGGGTTTAAAAAAGTCGTGCTCATTTTTAACCGAAACGCCCCATTTGTCAGATAGCGTCACTAAAGAGGGGTTTTTGGATAAGAGAACAGCAACGGCTCCTGCACCCTGTGTGTATTCTCCGGGCGAGTCTAAATCGTAGTTTGCTATATCGGCGGCTACCACTATAGCTACTTTGTCAGGGTTAGCATACAGGTAGTACAGCGAGTTGTGCATGGCATCTACAGCCCCTACGCAGGCAAAGGTCATGTCTACCACATCAATGTGTTTTATCCCCGTTGTATCTATTCCTTTAGAATCAAAATACTGTTGTACCAGTCCATGGACGTAAGTGCCTATAGGCTTAGACCCGTCTATGCTGCTTTCCGTACCCACATATATCCGCCCTATATCATTTGGTTTTAGCTCTGGGTTTTGTTCTAATAGTTGTATTACGGAGCCTGCTGCTAGGGTTACTATATCTTCATCCACATCACATATTGACATTTTTTGTAGGCCTAGTCCTTGAATTAATTTAGCGGGATCTATGTCCCTTGCTATAGCTAAATCTTCGATAGGCAGATATAGAGATGGTGCCTTAAAGGCTAAGTCGTGTATTCCAAAGGTATCTTTCATGAATACAATTATGGCAGTCTATAGGTGAATGCGTTTATGCTCATACCCGCTCCAACAGATGCCATTACAATAAGTTCATTGGACTTAAATGTATGGTTCTGTAAAAGACCCTTATCTATCATGTCAAAAAGAATAGGCACTGTAGCCACTGAGTTGTTTCCCATTTTGTCAATGATCATAGGCATTTTATCTTTGGGCATTTCCTCGTAACCGTAGAGGGAGTATAACCGATTACCAATAGCAATATCCATTTTTTCATTGGCTTGATGAATCAATATTTTGTCAATATCGTCTATAACTAATTTGTCTTTGTCAAGACAGGCTTTTATGGCTTTGGGGACTTCTAGCAATGCATAGTTGTAAATTTTTCTACCCTGCATTTTGATGTATAGGCTATCATCGTTTCCTTTTTTGTAGCTGCCGCCCATATTTAAGTAATTAAGGTCTTGTGCAGCGTGGGTTACACTGCTATGATTTAGTATTCCTATTTCTTCGTCAGATTCTTGGCCTGTGACTATTACAGCTCCTGCACCATCAGAAAAAATCATAGCATCTCGGTCTGCAGGGTCCACCATTCGCGACAAGCTTTCTGTACCCACCACTAAGCAGGTTTTAGCATGACCACTTTTGATATATACGTCAGCTTGTATCATAGCCTGAATCCATCCTGGACAGCCAAATATGATATCATAACAAACGCAGCTTGGGTTCTTAATCCCCAGTTTGTTTTTAACCTTAGCACCCAGGCTGGGCATCATTTCGGGTATTGACTTGTCTGATTGAATGTCTCCAAAATTATGTGCGACAATAATCTGATCTATAGATTCCCTATCTATGCCTGCATCCAAAATTGCTTTTTCAGAAGCTATGGCTGCCATGTCAGAGGACTGTAGATCTTGGGTTAAGTACCTGCGTTCCTTTATCCCGGTAATAGTGTGAAACTTTTGAATGATCTCTGAACTACTAGAGGGAAGGAGAGTGCCGTCTTCGTTGTGAAAGGTATTCTTTTCAAAAGAGCTATTCTTCACTTGCAGAGATGGCAGGTAGTGACCTGAACCTTTTATTGTTGATCTGATGCGTGACATATGTTAATGTACAAATAGCATTCTTTTAATTATATTGCCAGACTAACAATTCGGCAATAATTACGACATATAAAATTGATATAGTACTCTAAAAAACATTAAATGAGCAGCTTATAGAAAAGTAAATATGAATCATAAACCGACAAATAGCCTTGTAGAGTTAGTCTACGCATTGAATAAGTCACAGCGGCTATTTTTGTCACGCAAATGGTCGAACCCACCATATTGTGACTACCTCTACGTGCAATTATATTTTGCCATACTAAAGATTAAAAAGAAGGATTATGCACGCGTAAAATCCTCGCTTACCAATATAAAGGGGAGTCAAATAGCAAATATTCAAAACGAACTGTATGTTAAAATACTAGATCATTTAAAGAGCATTCAAAAAGAGACCCCCTTTGATGTTTACAGATCAATGATCAAAAACTATTCGATTTTAAAGGGTCTAAATCTTGCTGAGCAAGCAAACAAGTGGCGTTATAAGGCATTAGAATATAAGGCAAATAGTAATTTACTAAGCAATGCTGTATTGGTAGACGAAGAGTCTTACTATTTTGAAATAGTAGCAGATGAGGAGGCTATTGGACAATATATGTTTAGTAATGAGGTGCAGCCATTTACTGCCTCTCTGAAGAGAGAGTATCTTCATTTACGAAAATTTTATTTAACCAATAGGTTTAGTAGAGATTTAAAGGAGTACAGGATAATTGAGACTCAAACCAAGTCTGTGGTAGATGTAATTAATTATTCCGAACTCTCACTATATGATAAAATTGTATATAATCGACTGTTATACCAATATCATTATATCCAACGAAACTTTATTTTAGCGTATAAATACGCAACGACTCTAGTTCGTATTTACAAAAGCGAGAAATTAGACTCTTACTATGAGGAGGTGTATTTAAAGCTACTTAACTATCAGCTTTTGTGTTTGTTTAGGCTAAATGCAGGCGAAAAATATCGATTATTGATTCAGCGATTTAAAGACTTAGTTTTTAAGCCAAGTTTACAAAATATAAAATTGCTCAAGGTTATACAGTTCAAGTACCTGCTCACTCATACGCTGAATTGGCATATAATCAAGGGAGATTTTAAAGGTGCCATAGCAGTGCTTAATTCTCATAGAAAGGCGTTGGAGCTCTATAGCGGCCAGTTAGATGCAAGTTTTATTAATGGAATAAACTACAAAGCAGCTTGTATCTATTTTGGTCAAGGGGATTTCAATAGTTGTATTCAATTTTTGGATAAAATCATATTTTCGAAAGCCACCTCGGGGCGTTCAGATTTACAAACGTTTGCAAGAATTCTTAAATTGACGTCACTCTTTGAACTGAGAGAGGATGCCTATATTTATGAAAACATAAGGGGCGTGTATAGCTACTTAGCAAGAAACAAGCAGCTGAATGCTTTCCAGAAAGAAATCATGAATTTCCTGCGAATATGTGCTCGGCTGCCAGAAGCAAACATTAAAAATGAATTACAGAACCTACGTGACGCACTTGGGGTTGTAGCTCAAAACAAATTTGAGCAACGTCCCTTTTTCTATTTTGATGTAATAAGTTGGCTGGACAGTAAGCTCACTAACAAAACGATTTCGCAAGTGATAAGTGAAAGAGGTTTGGGACATAGAATTCTCTATGAGAGCTGAATAAATAGAACTAAAGATTCGAGTGAATTCGAGCAATTAAATCTAAATATTCGATCTCATTCGAGTAATTCGAGGTTAAAGGTTATATTTGGTTCATGAAAAACGTGAAACTCTTATATCTATTTATCTCTTTACTGTGTGTCTTGTTAGGCTGTAAGGAAGATGAGAAGGTAGAGCCAGAGAAGAGTATTGAACGCTGGGTAGAGAATGAAAATTATACTGGTTTAAAGAAAGTTCAGCTGAATAGCAAATCGTTTGGTGATGCAATGTACACGTATGGAGTAGGCTCTTATACAGTTTTTAAGAAAAATGAAAACACATTGAATTACATAATCCAAGAAAACTCATTTTCTATTTTAACAAGGCCGCCACTTAATAGGGAGTTATTTATTCAAGTTTTGGAACAATTTGTCCTTATTAAACAAGGAGACTTAGCTCCTAATTTTAATCTTTCATTTGATATACTAGCATTTGACAGCACTTTTTATCAGTTTGAGTTTGTTAGATTTTGGCAAAACGAATGTATTTTAACCAATGAACTAAGCCAGATATTAATTGCATATAGGGGTAAAACCAATTCTGAAAATAAAATAAAATATGTACTCTTAACCGTTGATGATAATCGCACTAAGGTAGATTCTGAACCTATCTCGGCTCATAATTCCTTATTAGGCGTTTCGTGTTGGTCTGAGGTTAATAATAATTTTTATGTTTCAAACGGAGAGTCTACCTATAAGATTAAGCCTGACGGTTCATCAAAACTTGTTTTTGATAGGGCTTTATTTCGAATGTTTGAGCAAGCTGATAAAGTGTGGTCCGTGGGTCTAGATGGGTTGGTTTTCTATTCGCTCGACGATGGAGATACATGGTTAACTTTAGGAACAACTAGAAACCCTTCTTGGTCTTATCTCAATTTCAGAAAAGTAAACAGAGAGATTATCGCGTACTATGAATCTCAAATTTATCACTTTACGTTTGATGAGAATGATGCTGGTCAAACGATTATAAATGCTAGAGAAATTGTTAGTGACGGCTTAGAGAGCAATGAAATAACAAGTATTTCCTTTTTCGATAAGAAGTACTATGTGACAACCTTTTCAGGTGTGTTTACTAAAAGCGAAGAAAGCTTCTTTACATACGTAGAATAAAAAAACGGAACCCCTCACGAGATTCCGTTTTATATTTTATTCGCACACGTCTTGAGGCTTGTTTTTACTAACTCTCCACAGCAGCTATCCCAGGAAGTTCCTTACCCTCGAAAAACTCGAGTAAAGCACCTCCACCTGTAGATACATAGCTTACATCATTGGTAAAACCGAACTTCTTTACCGCAGCACTGCTATCTCCACCGCCTATGAGTGAGAATGCACCAGCTTTGGTAGCATCTGCTACAGCTTGAGCTATAGCCTTAGTTCCTTTTTCGTAGCTTGTCATTTCAAACACGCCCATCGGTCCATTCCAAAGTATGGTTTTAGACTTCAGTAGCACGTCAGAGAAGGCAGCTATAGCCTTTTCCCCTATGTCTAGCCCCATCCATCCATCAGGTATTTCTCCGCTAGCACAGAGCTGCTGATTGGCGTCATTACTAAAAGCGTCTGCACACACATTATCTGCGGGCAAGTGTATTTGTACTCCTTTGGCAGCAGCTTTTTTAAGTATTTCGGCACATTTTTCTACTCTATTTGCTTCGAAAAGTGAGTCACCAATAGTGCCACCTTGAGCCACAGAGAATGTGTATGCCATGCCACCACCTATGATGATGTGGTCTGCTATATTGAGTAGATTCTCTATGATGAGTATCTTGTCGCTTACCTTAGCACCACCTACTATACTGGCAAATGGTCGCTCAGGATTACTCATAAGCTTCTTGGCATTGGCTACTTCTTTAGCCATTAAGAAGCCAAAACACTTATCATCAAAGTACTGAGCTACTATAGCCGTGCTGGCATGTGCTCTATGTGCAGTACCAAAGGCATCGTTCACATAGATATCGCCATGCTTAGCTAGCGATGCTGCAAAAGCATCATCTCCAGCGGTTTCTTCTGTATAAAAGCGTAGATTCTCTAGCAGGTGTATGCTGCCTGCAGGCAAGTTCTTGCTTGTATCTGTAGCCTTTTCACTGATACAGTCATCAGAAAATACCACAGGCACGCCCGTGAGTTTCTCTAAGTGAGGCACCAAGTGTCTGAGCGAGTACTTCTCCTCTGGGCCACCTTTTGGTCTACCGAGGTGAGACATTAGCACTACTGATCCGCCATCTGCTAGTATCTTACTAATAGTAGGCAGTACTGCTGTCATACGGCTATCGTCTGTTATCTCAAAAGCACTATTTAGCGGCACATTAAAGTCTACACGTACCAAAGCACGCTTGCCACCAAAAGCATAAGAATCAGCAGTCTTCATTATTTTAATGCAGCAAAAGTTTTAGCCGCATCAAATTTTTCTGCCGCATCACCTACTCTTACTATGTCAAGGGTTAGGATAAAGATAGGGTCAGTTGGCATATCTCTTCCATCTTTTGGAGCTCCAGCTATATCATATGCTACGCTCATACCTTCTATTACCTTACCAAAAATAGCGTGTCTGCCATCTAAGTGAGGTGTAGGAGCTACGGTTAAGAAAAACTGGCTACCATTAGTTCCAGGTCCTGCATTGGCCATAGACAACATGCCTGGCTCCGAGTGTTTTAGATCTGGGTGAAACTCATCTTTAAACTTGTACCCTGGGCCGCCCATTCCCATACCTTGTGGATCGCCACCTTGTATCATAAAATCAGGAATAACTCTGTGAAAAGTAATGCCATTATAATAAGGCTCTCCCAATGGTTTGTGAGTGTTCTCTATAGTTCCTTCTGCAAGTCCTACAAAGTTAGCCACTGTTAAAGGAGCTTTTTCAAACTCAAGTTGAATTAACATACTTCCTTTCGAAGTATT
>JBDNFQ010000238.1:0-9320 GCA_041689715.1 Bacteroidia bacterium | reverse complement strand
CTAAATTTCTTTTGTAAAATGCATTGCTTTTTTCTGCAGTACTAAATCCTGCGTACTGTCGTATAGTCCACGGGCGGATAGCATACATAGTAGAGTATGGACCGCGGAGGTAAGGAGGGATACCAGCGTCCCCCAACCCTACCTTCCCCCGAAGGATGAAGGAGTGCCCCCTTCCCTCGGGGAAGGGCTGGGGTTGGGACACACATGCTCTCACGCCTCCTAAAACCTTCTCGACACCTCCCAAGACCTCTTCATTCGTAAATCGAATTACCCGAAAGCCTTGTTCATTTAGTACCCAAGTTCTATAAGCATCATGCTCTTGTTGCTCTTTGGTGCTATGATATCCGCCATCTATTTCTATTACTAGATTGTCTTTTAGTGATACGAAATCGACTATAAAGTCGGCAATAGGATGCTGTCTTCTAAACTTGGCTCCTGTTTTTTTACCTCTTAACTCTTGCCAGAGTTTGTCCTCTGCTTCTGTAGGCTCTTTTCTGTTTTGCTTCGCAAATTCTAGATGATATTTTATTACCTCAGGATTACCAGTTTCCCAACCAAATTTCGTTCTTAGCTTGTTGCTGTATGCCCTGGTCAACTTCTCCAGAAACCAACTGCCACTTGCCGCATCTGCGAGTTCAGCCATATAGCTTTCGCTTCTTAGTAGGATGAGAATGTTCTTAGCCAATCGCAGGCTTTGCTCGTTGTCTTTTTTATTGAATGGTAAAATGCAAATGTGCTTTGCTCCGCCTATGATAGCTGACGCTGCTGCGATGGTCTGTCTTACCAGATTATTATGCACAAACTCATCGTCTGATGCAGGAATCACTACGTTTATTTCTGTAGTAGAAAAAGCTAGTCGAAGAGCACGTAGCTTTGCTATGTTTTCGTAGAACTTAGTTCCTAACTCAAAGTATGCAGCTGACTTACCTTCTGCCTTTGTAAGGTTTTCTAAGCTAAGTTTCCCGCCGTTTTCGCCAAGTTCATTTAGATCCGTAATGGTTTTGTCTACTCCTTCTAGTTTCTCAGAGGAGAGTAGTGCTATCTTCCAATCTGTTTTGCCGATTTGGCTTGTTGTAGTGCTATTCTCTTCCGTATAATAGGGCTCTAAGGTGATGCCATCTGAAGTGGTATATGCCAACTCCTCAAGTGGTTTCCCCTTTAGATCTTTAGTTGCTTTTGTTTTCCAATCCGCTAAGCTCCATTTAGCAAACTCATCAAACGATAGTGTTTTATCCAATTGCATTAGGGCAAAGGTAAAGAAGTCAATGTTTAAGATACAGTCTAAACTTCAGTCTTCCCGTTTCTGCACATTCAAGAAGCCTTTGAATTCTGCAGCAAACTGATTCATAATTCCACATCGGTCGCAAATACATATTTATATTCGCACCAATGTACAACAACATCATCTCAGAAAACAAAGGCGTAGTGCAAATTATCACGCTAAATCGTGAAGACAAACTCAATGCTCTCAACATAGAACTCATACAAGAAATAGGACAGGAAGTTGCTCGCCTGAACAAAGAAAAAACTGTACGTGGAATTATCCTAACCGGGAAAGGCACCAAAGCCTTTGCTGCAGGAGCAGATATTTCGGAGTTTGCAGACTTTGATGGTGCTGCCGCTAAAAAGATGAGTGCTGCCGGAGGAAAAATATTTACCAGCATAGAAGAAAGTGAGATACCAGTAATAGCTGCAGTAAATGGCTATGCCCTTGGTGGCGGATGTGAGCTTACTATGTCTTGCCACGTAAGAATAGCAAGTGAAAATGCCAAATTTGGCCAGCCGGAAGTAAACCTAGGAGTGCCTCCAGGATATGGTGGCACGCAGAGACTAGCTCAGATAATAGGGCGAGGCAGAGCTCTAGACATGCTTATTACGGCTAAGTCTATAAATGCCGCTACAGCACTAGACTATGGACTAGTAACACAGGTGGTCACAATAGAAGAATTGCTGCCTACATGTGTCGCATATATAGAAAACCTAGCGGGTAAATCACCTTTAGCCATAGCAGAAGTGATCAAATGTGCCAATGCTTTGTATGAAAACTTGGACGGTCTACAATACGAAATAGACAGTTTCTCCAAGAGCTTCGAGACCAATGATTTCAAGGAAGGAACGACTGCGTTCCTTGAAAAGCGTAAACCTAACTATTCTTAATATGACAATTGAATACCTCTTTTATTTTGGCATTCTATTTTTTCTTACCGTAGCGAACATTAATTTTGAAACAATTATTAAACATATAAAAAATGAAAAATTTAATCTTACTATCTGCTTTTGTCTTTGGATTTACTGCATTTGCAACAGCACAAACTGACGGAAACAAAATCACCTTATCTTCTGAAGCTCAAGCTAAAATGGTTTTAGAGAAAAAAGCTCATGACTTCGGATCAATAGAGGAAGGCGTACAAGCTACCGTTACTTTCACTTTTAAGAATACAGGAAATGCTCCTTTAGTGCTCAACAGCGTAGTAGCATCTTGTGGCTGTACAACTCCGAAATGGACTAAAGAGCCTATCTCTCCGGGCACAGAAGGTGTTATCACTGCGATATACAACTCTCAAGGTAGACCCGGTAACTTTACTAAAACCATTACTGTAAAGCACAATGGTGAAGGTGGCACTGAATTTCTTACAATACGGGGCATAGTAGAACCTGCTGCTCCTGTTGTGAAACCTACAGTAGTAACTCCAGAACAATAAAAACGATATTTTAAAGCCCTTTTATCTTTTGTAAGAGGGCTTTTTAGTTTTTAAAGAATAAGAAATATTCTTTTTTAGACTGTTGGTTATAGGGCTTAATTAGAGGGCCGTTCTTTTGATGAAGTTTTTTTTAAATTAGTGGTCTTAAAAAGGTGAAAGCTACCCTCGATACAATGAGCTTTCTAAACATCCGTACAGGTTCCGATAACACCAATCTAAGCCTATTGATGGTCGTACTTTAGCAATAAATAAGTTTGTAGCTACAGTTCGTCGGCCTTACCAAACCAACCGGTAAGACCTCCAGTATGAATGGCGAGTATTTTCTCTCCCTTTTTTATTTTCCCCTCTTCGCATAGTTTTTTAATGGCAAGCATCATCTTTCCAGTATAGATAGGGTCAAGCAATACGCCTGTTTCATAAGTGAAGTCCTTTATAAATGAAATTAGCTCCCCATTGGTTTTGGCGTAACCTCCGCAATGAAACTGATCATAGATAGTGATGTCTTCTATACCATACTCTAGTTCTATCTCTTTTGCAATATACCCATCTCCTTTGAGCACTTGTATACCACACACTTCAAAGTGTAACTGCTTTTCTTTTGCATATTCGACCATTCCGCTTATCGTAGTGCCCGTACCACAAGCTAGAAATATTTTGTCTATTTCAGAAAAGTCTGTTTCTTTCAAAATGTCTTGACAGCCCCGAGTGCCAAGGCGACTTGCTCCGCCTTCTGGTATGTACAACACTTTTTCCTTTAGTCCTTCACTTCTATTGGATTCCTTATACTCTTCTCTAGAAACAAAACTGAGCTTCATCCCATAGAGCTTGCACATTTTTAAAACAGGGTTTAATTCTCTGGGCTCTTCTCCTCTTATAATACCCGTACACGGTATTTGTAAAATAGCACAACTAGCTGCAGTAGCTACTAGATGATTAGAAAATGCCCCTCCATATGTTATAATGCTTTCATAGGTCGCAGAGTCATAGTATTGCAAAAAGCCCGAAAGTTTACGCCATTTATTGCCAGATATAATAGGGTGAATAAGGTCATCCCTTTTTATAGTCAACGTTATTCCTGCCTTTTTACTCCACCCTGTGTTCACCTGAGTTACTGGACTAGGTATGTTTAAATGCTTTAGTATATCCATCTTACTCTATCTCTGAAAAATGCGTTTTAATCAGCGACCATACCACATCTCCCTCGTACCCTTTGTTCATTGCAAACTGAGCTGCTTTATAGTTTTTCTGATACCCTTTAATAGCTTTCAGACTGTCGATTTTCTTCTCCAAAAGTTCGAGCAGTACTTTCTCATACGTCTCTCCATCTATCTCTGCAAACCCTTTTTTAATGCAGTAATCCGAAATTTTTCTTCTTTTGAGCTCCATTCTAATTTTGTTTCTTCCCCACTTTTTATAAATAAACTTTCCGCGTACATATGCAATAGCAAATCGCTCTTCATTTAAAAAGTCATTCTGAATAAGTTCGTAAATAAGCAGTTCTACATCATCTGGCTCTAGCCCGTACGTATAGAGCTTGTCACGCACCTCCTGATGGCACCTCTCCTGATATGCACAGTACTTGGCTATTTTACTTTTAGCCTGATTTGGTGTGTATTTTACTTTAGAAAAATCTGCCACTCTACGGCGGCTAAATTAGTGCACAATAACACTACTTTTGTAATTCACTTGTACTCCTTAGCAGAAATAGCCAAAATAGTAGATGGAACACTCCATGGTGATGGTACGCTTACCGTGACCACCATAAGTACCGACACACGTAAAATCTGGCAGCCAGACTCATGCTTGTTTATAGCCATAAGCACATCTAAAAACAATGGACACCACTACTTAGCACAGGTCGAGAGCCAAGGCGTGGCAGCAGCTATCGTTTCCGAAGCTCCTACTCAAAGTATTAACTACATCATGGTGCAAAACACCATGAAAGCGTTACATAAACTAGCTGCTTATCATCGTATGAGGTTCCCCATACCAACGATAGCAGTAACTGGGAGTAATGGAAAAACCATCGTAAAAGAGTGGATAGCTTACCTATGTGAGGATAGGTACAAGGTGTATAAAAGCCCAAAAAGCTATAACTCTCAGATAGGTGTGCCTCTTTCTGTTTGGCAAATAGCCAGCACATATAATCTGGCCGTGCTAGAAGCAGGCATTTCATTGCCTAACGAAATGGATAAGTTGGCCGACATTATCAAGCCAACTATTGGAGTGTTTACTCATTTTGGCGACGCACACGCTTCCAATTTTATTGCAGACTCTGACCGCCTAAACGAGAAATTAAAACTTTTTTCTAGCTGTAATACCATCATTTGTCCCGATAATCAATCAGAAGTGCTTTCGGCTATAAAAGCCATAGGTAAAAAGACTGTAACCTGGGGAAGTAGCATGCAAAGCGATGTTCATATAGTGAAAAATATAGGTGGCGACTATACACTAACATACCAAAATGAAAGCCATAATGTAACACTACCTCATACGGATAAAGCTTCTATCGAAAATGCCTTTACTGCAATAACCGCAGCACTAGTTCTTGGTGTAGAAATAGGTGCTATAATTGAGAAGGTGAAGTCATTGCCCAAAGTAGATATTAGGCTGCAGCAAGTACAGGGAATTAATAACAATGAGCTTCTTTTAGATTACTATAATGCCGACTACCAATCTACCGTGATAGCGTTAGACTTTCTAAAACAACAAAACGCTCACAATCATTCGGTGGTTATTTTATCCGATATTTTACAAAGCAACATCCCAGACGAACAACTCTATGCAGACATAAATTCCCTCTTAGAAGATGCCGATATAAAAGAAGTAATAGCCATAGGTAAACAAGTTTCTCAGTGCCAAAGTGCTTTTAGTTTAAACTCTGCTTTTTATAAAACAACAGAAGAGTTTTTACTCAAGCATCCCATTCATGAATTAAGAAATGCAACCATTTTGTTAAAGGGTGCTAGAGAGTTTGAATTTGAAAAAATAGCAGAACGGCTCCGTATTAAAACACATCAGACTAGGCTAGAGGTAAACCTGACCCGATTAAAACACAACATAGACGTAGTGAAAACTACCATAGGGCCTACTACCAAAATGGTAGCCATGGTCAAGGCTTTGGGCTATGGAAGTGGCGGATATCAAGTAGCTAAACTGCTAGAAAACAATAATGTAGACTATCTAGGTGTAGCCTATACCGACGAGGCAACCTCTCTAAGAGAAGCGGGAATCACTATGCCCATAATGGTGCTAAATCCAGACCTCACAGACCTTACTCCATATACAGAAAAGAACATAGAGCCTGTGATATACTCCTTTGAAAGTTTGAATAAGGTGCTCGGTTCTAATCTTAAAATTCACTTAGAATTTGATACGGGGATGCATAGACTCGGTTTTGATAAAAAAGACTTAACACAACTTGTAATACAATTACGAGAGGATGGAGCTCCACAGGTAGCATCTGTTTTTAGCCACTTAGCTACTTCAGACGATGCTAGTCTAGACCGTTTTAGCCAAAAACAAATTGCTGAGTTTACAGAAATAAGCACTGCATTAGAAACAAAATTAAATGTGCCTATTCTAAAACATATAGCAAATACAGCAGGCATAGAGCGTTTTGAATATGCTCGATTTGATATGGTAAGACTTGGCTTAGGATTATACGGAATATCTGCTACTGGGACCAAAAATACTCTGCAACCCGTAAGCACATTTAAATCGTATGTTACTCAAATAAGAAATGTGCCTGCTGGTGATGGTATAGGATATGGTCAACGTGATAAGGCAGACCACGAACGAAAAATAGCGGTAGTAGCAGTAGGATATGCTGATGGCTATAACCGACAGTTTAGTCAAGGAAAGGGAGCTTTTTTGATCCGAAATAAAGAGGCAAAAGTAGTAGGGAATGTATGCATGGATATGACTATGTGTGATGTGACTAACATAGAATGCCAAGCTGGAGATGAGGTAATCATCTTTGGAGATAGCCCAAAAGTAGAGGAGATTGCCAAGCAAATAGGCACAATACCCTACGAAATATTAACCAACGTAAGTGAACGAGTAACTAGAGTTTTTTACCAAGAATGAACCTTGATTTCAAGAAAAACATTGCCTAACTTTGTAAATAATGACCATTCACATAGATTTAGAAAACCCAAAAGGAATAGCCCTACTAGAATATTTGCGTAGCCTTGACTATGTGACCATAGACTCTGAATACGAAATACCAGAATCTCACAAGGCGGAAGCTATGGAGGCCAAGGCCGAGTATGATATAAACCCCTCACAAGGCAAGACTATTAAAGAAACAATAGAAGCAATAAAAAAAGCCAAATAATGTATACTCTCGTTGTCTTAGGACAAGCCGAAAAACGACTACAAGAAGCATATTATTGGTACGAAGACAAATCTGTTGGCCTTGGTGATCGATTTTTAGAGGAGATTGAAAGCGTTTTTAAGTTTATAGAAGAAGAACCAAAATCTTGTTCTATTAAGTATAATGAAATGAGAACAGCTCGCAGTACACACTTTCCGTATCTCGCTCACTATTTCATAGATACTAAAAATAAAAAAGTCGTAGTCACTACCGTACGACATACTAGTCAACATCCTTTGTATAAAGAATGAATAAAGAAGAACTCATACAAGGCATAGCATCTGGCGACTCCAGAGCACTAAGCAAGGCAATTACCCTGGCAGAGAGTACCCGCCCAGAGAAAAGGAATTTGGCCCTAGAAGTGATCTCTCATTTCGGACCACAAAACAAAACTTATAGAATAGGAATAACAGGAACACCTGGAGCCGGTAAAAGCACTTTTATAGAAGCTATAGGCACTCGACTACTAGAAGACCCTAATCGAACTATAGCTGTACTGAGTATAGACCCGAGCAGCGGAAAAACACACGGAAGCATTTTAGGTGATAAAACGCGTATGAACAAGCTTAGTGCACACAGCAGAGCATACATTCGTCCTACTTCTAGTGGCTCGCAGCTGGGTGGGCTTGCCAAAAACACACGACTAGCGATGCTGCTGTGTGAGGCCGCTGGATATAATACTATACTCATAGAAAGTGTAGGTGTAGGCCAAGGAGAAACCGAGGTGGCACAGCTTACAGATCTATTCACACTGGTGCTAAACCCAGGTGGCGGAGACGAACTGCAAGGTATAAAACGAGGAATCATGGAGATGGCAGACATCATAGTGATAAACAAAGCAGACGGCGATGCCGAAAGGCAAGCCAACCTCACAGCCAAAGAATACAGTATGGCACTGCATCTGATGCCTAATTCGACTCCGCTCAGCACAGACTCAGGTAAGGTGTGGATTCCAAAAGTCATTACCTCTTCTGCTCTACACGACAAAGGAATAGACACCTTTTGGGAGAAAGCTTTCGATTTCGAAAAACTAATAACCTCTGGCGATTGGAAAGCAACTCGTCGCAAAGAGCAAATGCACTACTGGGCACGAAAAAGCGTACAAGATCTACTGCTCGCTAAACTGGATAACTACGAAGGGGCTATAGTAAAAGGGCTAGCCACGGGCAAGCTGCCAGAAGAAATCGCCAAAGATTTGGTGAAATGAGTCTCGGTGATGCAACGTTTTGCGTCCTACTGCGTCTAATACTATAAGGCACCTAATATTTTTATGAAAAAACTAATCTTTCTTTCTCTTATTTTTTGCTTGAGCTTACCAGCAATGGCCAATCATATCTTGGGTTCTGATATCTCTTATAAGCAAATAGACAGCTTAAAATATGTAGTTACCATTGCTAAGTACAGGCTTTGCTCTGGCACCACATTCGGCAGTTCTCAAAACTTACTTGTTTCCTGTTCTTCAGGATCTACAATCACAAAATCACTTACAAGAGTATCCATAGAAGAGCTAAAATTACACTGCTCTACTAACGGTTCAGAATGCTCCCCACAAAACACTCAAGTCACTGGATCTGCGGGAGTAGAAAGACATCTATACAGCGACACCATTGATTTCGCGTCTACTACATTTGGTTCTCTTGCGACTTGCTCTAGTACTATTCGTTTTGCTATGAGTGAGTGCTGCAGACCAAGTTTTGTTAACACGGGTGGAGCAGCTACCCAATATTACAATTTTGCGGAGCTCAATCTAGCCATGGGCAATAGCTCTGCAGACCTAACCTCGGACCCGCACATATTCCAATGCTGCTCACAGCCTGTTTATTATAATATGGGAGCTAGAGACACCATAGAACCTGATAGTATTTCATACTCTTGGGCATGTCCACAAACAGGTACTGGTTCTATTTCTTATTCAGGTTCTTATAGTTGCAGCCATCCGTTTCAGGCGTATTACCCGGGCTCCCTTAGTCCACCTTATAGCAACCCAAATGCAAGTCCCCCAATAGGCATAACATTAGACGCTCATACAGGAGATCTTATATACACACCGACTTCTTGCAACGAGATAAGCTCTTGGGTAATAGAGGCTACAGAATGGCGAAATGATACGGCTGGCACTCCTCAGATTGTTGGGAAAACAAGAAGAGATGTAGTCACCATCACCAATACCTGCTCAGATAATAATGTTCCACTAATAAACGGGCCATATACTTACACTGTTTGTGAAGGCGATCAGCTCT
>JBDNFQ010000237.1:0-17982 GCA_041689715.1 Bacteroidia bacterium | reverse complement strand
GGAGCTCCAAACTTTTAATGAGCACATTAAGATTCTTAGTTTTGCTGTGAAGGCTTTTGTCCTCGCATAGGGAAACTCTATTTAGTGATGCTTTAGCTCCGCTGTATGGTATGCAAAAGGGAGAGGCTTTAGCCTAATGTTACTATGTCCATCCTTCGATAAATTTTTCTCATTTTAATCGAAAAACACTCAGGATGACAATGCTCATAAGATATAAATCGGAGACGTTTGTCAGTCAGAGTGGGCAAGCTTTAGCTTGGTTGTATCGAAGACCGAACAATGCCCTGATCTACTGCGTTCATTATGGGAAAAAAGTAAGAAGATAGACTTTAGATGTGAGATTTTTAGACTGAAGAAATGAGATATGAGATTTTGAGATGTGAGATTATGTATGTCCCCCATTCGAAAAACACTCTAATAAAAAACACTTAACAATCAGTTTTGCCTCTTTTTCCTTAGAAAGTATCTTGTGATGTTTAAAACTATAAATATTAGAATGGAAATTTTGTATGCTTTTATAGTTCCATCATATATTGGGAGTTCTCCAATATATTTATGCACCAAATAGATAATTGTACTCAACACAATGTAGAAATTGAAATACCAAACAATGTATTCAAAAAATTTTATTGCTCGTGTAATCATTTATTCTCACATCTCAATACTCATATCTAACGTCTAGATTAAAGCTCATCCTCCTGATTTCTTTTCTTCACCATCGTAAGAATGGTGGCTAACGCTACAGTATCACCCGTTTCATCGTATACGTCCACTAGGAATTTTACGATGCCTTTCGCTACGTCGTCTTCAGACTTTTTTTCTTGATTGATTTTCTCTTTACACGTAAATCGTACTCCGATAGTAGCACCCGGATATACGGGCTTGGTAAATCGACATTCGTCTAGTCCGTAGTTTAATAAAACGGGTCCTTTTTTGGCATCTACAAAGAGTCCTGCAGCCTTACTTAGCACAAAGTAGCCGTGAGCCACACGTCCTTCAAAGGTGGTCCCTTCTAGCGATGTTTCGTCCATATGAGCATAGAAATTATCGCCACTCACATTAGCAAAATTTACGATATCGGTTACTGTAATAGTATGCTTAGCCGTGATTATGGTTTCACCTACTTCTATATCTTCAAAATATTTTTTAAACGGATGTACGTCTTTCTCCTTGTATGCTCCACCGTATTGGTAGCGTTGTGTTATTTCGGTCAACATACTAGGATGTCCTTGCAGAGCGGTACGTTGAAGGTAGTGCTTCACACTTCCTATTCCGCCTAGTTCTTCCCCACCTCCAGCTCTGCCTGGTCCACCGTGCATGAGTTGTGGCATTGGAGATCCGTGTCCTGTGCTTTCAGGAGCAGATTCTTCATTGAGTATGAGTATTCTACCATGATAGGCAGCAGCTTCTATTGCATAATCAGTAGCGGTATTTATGTCACTAGTTACTATGGTACTCACTAGCGAACCTTTACCCATTTTAGCTAATTCTATAGCTTGGTCTAGGTCTTTGTATGGCATTAGTGTGCTTACTGGTCCAAAGCATTCTATCTCGTGACTTTGTATTTTGTTCATCGGATCATCATTTAGCATGATGATAGGAGCAAGGAAAGCACCTTTTTTTTTGTCGGCACCTACGAGGTCAAAGTTGTCCAAATCACCAATCACAATAGGGGTGATTTTAGACATTTCGAGAACGCGGTTTCGTACCACTTCCATTTGGCTTCTATTTACCAAAGCACCCATTCGCACTCCTTCTGCAGCAGGATCTCCTATGAGCGTTTTGCTGAGTGCTTTGCCTAGAGCTATTTGTGTGTCTTCTAAATATTTTTCTGGCACTATCATTCTACGCACGGCAGTACATTTTTGTCCTGCCTTGGTTATAATCTCTCTACGTACTTCTTTTATAAAGATATCAAAATCTACAGTACCCGGAGCAGCATCTTCACCCAGTATAGCAGCATTGAGACTGTCTGCTTCCATATTGAAAGGGATAGCATTATTCACAATGTGCGGCATGCTTTTCAGCATTCTGCCCGTGGTAGCACTTCCTGTGAAAGTCACCAGATCTTGAGATGTAAGGGTGTCTATAATCCCGTGCCCTTTACCACAATCCAGTTGTATAGCTCCTTCTGGAACTATGTCACTTGATATGATATCTTCTACCATAGCTTGAGTAAGGTACGATGTTATTTCAGATGGTTTTACGATGGCTGGAACGCCAGCTAGAAGGTTGGCACTTAGTTTCTCTAGCATTCCCCAAATAGGAAAGTTGAATGCGTTTATATGTACTACCACTCCCTGTTTTGGACTCATAATGTGTTGCCCTACGAAGGTGCCGTTTGAACCTAATTTGGCAGTATCTCCATCTACATAAAAACGTTGGTTTCCCATTGTTCTTCGCAGGCTTGCATAGGTAAATAGTGTTCCTATACCGCCATCTATATCTACCCAACTGTCACTCTTGGTAGCTCCAGAGAGGTAACTGATACTGTAGTATTTTTTCTTAATGCTATCTAAGTGTAGAGCAAGTTTCTTGAGCATATATCCACGCTCATAGAAAGTCATTGCACGAAGTGCTTTGCCACCCACTCGGCGAGCGTAGCCTGCCATCTCTTCATAGTCCAGACCTTCACTTCCAGCAGTACTTATTAGATCTCCTGTGATTGCATTGTACTGAGAAAATCCCTCTCCTTTATGTGCTTCCCAACGACCGTTGGCGTAGTTTTTAAGTTTATTTGACATGACTAAATCGTGTGCTTTGGGCAAATGTAAGTCTTTACGGGGCTGTTTTTTAAATCCCGACGGAGCTAATGTTGGACATTCTCATTTGTCGGTGCTTTAGCTCCGCTTTTTAGATTGTGTGGGAGACGGCTTCAGCTTAAATATATTCCCGCAGCTTTCGGATATAAAGGGAATGTCGAATCTCTCATCTTTAGCCGCTCATTATTTTCTTAATCTTAAATTTAAACTTACTTATCCTTGCACTATGTCTTATAAACTTCTGTGTACAGATATAGATGGTACGCTGCTTGACGCAAATAGGGAACTCGCTCCAGAGACAATCACCCAATTTAAACGAATAAAAGAGAACTGTGATATCATTTTGGCTTCTTCTCGTATGCCAGACGCTATGCGTCATTTACAGGCCGAAGTGGACATACTAGACAGCCCGCTAATTGCGTACAACGGAGGTCTTGTTCTAGCCGGAGATACTGTGCTAAGCAGTACAGAAGTAGGTTTTTTAGAAGTAAAAAAGATAGCTGAACTAAGTCTAGGCACGGAGATACACGTGAGCATCTATAATAATGATGAATGGTTTGTGCCGGCTATGGACTACTGGGCCAACAGAGAGGCGAGCAATACCAAAGTGGTGCCAATAGTACGAAGTATAGAAGCTACTTTAGGGGAGTATGGAAATTTAAATAAAGGTGCTCATAAGGTAATGTGCATGGGGCCTGCAGAGCAGATAGCCGTGTTATATGATAAGCTAATATCACAACTCAATGATGACTTGCACGTGTATAAATCTAAAGACACTTACTTAGAAATAGCTAGCAGAAAGATATCTAAAAAATCAGCGATAGCCACATTACTAGAGCATCGATACAAAGAGCTAAGTTGGCAACATGTTATCGCCTTTGGGGACAATTATAATGATATGGAAATGCTAGAAGCAGTAGGTATGGGTGTAGCTGTGGGCAATGCAAAAGAAGAAGTATTAGCTATGGCAAATGATGTAACTGCAACGAATAAGGAACATGGTGTAGCTTTATCCATTGCAAAGCATTTTATTTAAAAGCAGATTTAATTATGTTGTATTTCATCAATACTTGAACGATGCCAGAGAAATTATCTTATTAGAGTAATTAAAAATATGTAAATTGCACGTGCAGAAAGAATGTTCAATATGAATCCGCTTAAAAACCTGATCAACATAAACAAATCAACTTAGCACTTTAACTTAATCAACTAGTAAAAAAATGAAAAACAAATTTTTATTTCTATCGATGCTGCTACTTGTAGCAGCTACTATTTCTTGTGGTGATGAAGTCACCCCAGTTGCGAATAACGAGTTTCCAGATCCTGATGCTAAATTTGTTTTTAGCAGCTCAGCTTTTGCAGATGGAGATACCATCCCAGACAAACACACCTGTTCGGGCATAGACTGGAGCCCTGCATTAGCATGGTCTGGAGCCCCTGTAGGCACCGAAAGTTGGGCGATTGTTTTTGACGATCCAGATACGAAACTTACTCTAGGTTATAATTGGAATCATTGGTTAGTTTGTAATTTGCCCGCGACTATTACTTCGCTAGCGGAGAATCAAACTGGATTAGATATGCAAACTATCGGAGGATTGGTTTTAGAAAATTCTTTTGGGTCGACAAGTTATGGAGGTCCTTGTCCTCCAGCAAATAAGCAACATACATACGAGTTTACATTGTATGCACTTGATGTAGCAACTCTAGACGGAATCAACAGCAAGACACCAAAACAGCGATTTTTGGATTCGATTAACGTACATAAGCTAAACGAAAAAATGTTTAGCGGAACATTTTCTCGTTAATTCAATACTATTGAAAAAGGCCAGCATTTGCTGGCCTTTTTTTTTGCTATTTTTTGTACTTCTAAGTCGGGTTACTTTACTTTTACGTGAAGCACTTTTTTACCTTCTACATATCCCTCTAAAACATCTCCACTTGCCACTGGGCCAACTCCCTCGGGTGTACCCGTGAAAATAATGTCGCCTATCTTTAGCGTAAAGTATTGGGAAGTATGTTCTATTATTTGTGCAATGGGGTGTAGCATCAGTGAGGTGTTTCCGTCTTGTACTAGTTCTCCATTTTTCTTCAATTGAAAATTGAGATTGGTCAAATCATAATCTGAAGTAGGCAAAAACTCACCTAATACAGCACTTTGATCAAATCCCTTGGCTTTTTCCCATGGCAGTCCTTTACTCTTTAGTTCCGCTTGTACATCTCTAGCCGTAAAATCTATACCTACGGTAAAATCCGAATAGTACTTAGATGCAAATTTGGGTTCTATATTTTTACCTAGTCTATTGATGCGTATCACTACTTCTAGCTCGTAGTGCACTTCATTAGTCCAATCTGGAATATAAAAGGCATCACGCTGTCTAAAAATCGCCGAGTCTGGCTTCATAAAGATGACCGGGTCCTTTTGTATTTCATTTCCTAGTTCTGCAGCGTGTGCAGCATAATTTCTTCCTATACAGATGATTTTCATTCAAAAAAAATTTCTTTTGCAAAAGTAAACCCAAATATTTCATGGGATTTACGTTATGAAGAGTAATAAAATAAAAATAGGGAGTGCTTTGATGGAGAGATCTAGTCTAACCTATGGTGATATGCCGTCATACTCTGAAATGCTTGATTTTGAGGCTTGTCAGCTATGCAATGGGAAAGCTAATAAACTTGGGTTAAACATATGCTAGACCCAGCCGAACTTCTATATGCCTATTCACAGGGATATTTCCCTATGGCCATACCAGAAGACGATAATGAGATTTTTTGGTTTAAGCCAGAGATGCGAGGTATTATACCTTTAGATACGTTTCATATTTCTAAGAATCTAAGACGGCTGTACAATAAGCAGCATTTCGAACTACGCATAAATGGCGATTTTGAAGGGACTATGCGTGCTTGTGCAGAGCGAGAAGATACTTGGATAAGCGAAGATATAGTGCAGTCTTACTGCAAGCTACACGAGATGGGCTATGGTTTTAGTTTTGAGACGTGGCGAGAAGGTAAACTGGTGGGTGGCCTGTATGGAGTGATTATCGGCAAAGCGTACTTTGGTGAGAGTATGTTTCATCGGGAGAATGATGCTAGTAAAATAGCTCTAATATTCTTAGTTCAGTTTCTCAAGGATAATGGATTTAAGCTGCTAGATACGCAGTATATCAATGATCATTTAAAACAGTTTGGGGCTACAGAAGTACCCAATGCAGACTATGAGAATATGCTAGCAGGTGCGTTGGAAGTGGGTGATGATGAGACGTAAAGATTATTTCGTATGCTAAAAGTCTGCTTATTCAACTCCTTTAGGGTCTCCTAAAAGCGACCCAAATATCTTCATTATCCCTTACAATAATTCCTTAATCGTCTTAATTTTTTTCTCCGTTTCTTCCCATTCAGACGCAGGATCAGAGTCTTTGGTGATACCTGCTCCTGCAAAGAATTCTACCTTATCTTTGTAAAAACGCATACACCTTAGATTCACAAAAAAAGTAGCACTCTCCTTGCGTAGTACACCTGTGATACCGGAGTAGAAACTTCTATTCATCGTCTCAAATTCCTGAATAAAAGCAAAGCTCTTATCTCTAGGTAATCCGCACACTGCACTGGTAGGCTGTAGGTGTTTTAAAAGTTCTAGGGCTTGCATCTTGTCGGCTTGTGCTGTGTAAGCCGTCTTGAGATGTTTTATATCGCCAAATCTGGCTTCTTCTACCGCTGCTTTGGTATAGTCGGCTAGACCTACAGTGCGGAGCTTTTCTTCTATAAAATCGGCCACCATTTCTTGCTCTACTAGCTCTTTATCGGTAAAGTCATCTGCCAAAGATTTAGTGCCAGCCAGAGCTACAGTATGTATTACTCCATCTTCGAAATGGATGAGCAATTCTGGTGAAGCTCCTACCCATTCTTCTGGCCCTATGTTGATATAGTATCCATACGAATCAGGATATTTTTTTACTGCATTTTGGAAAGCATTTTTAGCATCGTATGTACCCGTAAGTATCTCGTTACGAGCTAGCACTACTTTTTTTAAATCCCCTTCTTGCATTTCTGAACGGGCCATATACACGCTTGTTTCGTATTCAGTTTGTGTTAGGCTTTCATTTGGTGATAGATCGTATTCTTTTATCTCTGTTTCTACGGGTTCTTTGCCAAAGAAAAATGCTTGCTTGCTTCTATCAAACGGGTAAAAGAGTAGACCCTCTTTTTGCATCCAGTAGGCGTCTATCTCATCAAAAGATTCCATGCAATCTACTCCGTACGTTTCTATTTTCTTTTCGCCGGGTAGGTAAACCAGTGCCCCTATTTTATCTACGTCCATTATTTTCTATCTATTACTGCCAGTGTCATTCGGCAAACGTTTATAAGAGTTCCATCTTCTGTTTTGGTATCTACCTCCCATACTTGGGTGCTTTTGCCCAGGTGTATAGGTTTTGCGGTAGCATATACATATCCTTCTTTTACACTTTTGAGGTGATTTGTGTTTAGCGATAAGCCTACACACACTTTGCCACTAGCGTTAGCTACTATATTGCCTGCCATACTAGCCACATTTTCTGCTAGGGCTGCTACTGCTCCGCCGTGTAGTAATCCCATGGGTTGGTGCACTGTACTATTTACAGGCATACGCATAGTTACTTGATTTTCACTTACTTCGGTTACCTCCATGTGCAGGTGTTCGGCTAAAGTATTTTTACCAAACTCATTTAATTCAGATATGTTCATAGATTTGTAGTCTATCAAGGTGATGCTTTTAAAGTGACCACAAAGAAAACCATTTATATCATTAGACACGGGGAAACCGAGTACAATAAGCAAGGAATAATCCAAGGCAGTGGTATTGATAGTGACCTCAATGAGACAGGTTATAAGCAGGCAGAACAGTTTTATCAAGCGTATCATCATATTGGTTTTGACGCTATATATACGAGTGAGCTCAAGAGAACACAGCAGAGTGTAGCTGCCTTTGCTCAAAAAGGTATTCCTATCCGAACAGTGCCAGAGCTCAATGAGATCAACTGGGGCATATTCGAAGGGCTAAAGGGCACCCCAGATAGCCACAAGGTGTATCTTGCTATGACCGATGATTGGAAAGCAGGCTTGCTAGACCGAAGTGTAGAAGATGGGGAAACGCCCAATGAGCTACAACGCAGACAGGCTAGAGGATTAGAAAAGATAATGGCAAATCAATCAGAAAATCAAGTACTTATAGCTATGCACGGCAGGGCTATGCGTAGTTTTTTATGTTTGATGACTGATACCCCATTGAGCCAAATGGATGAGTTTAAACACAATAACTTGTGCCTCTATAAGCTAGAATATCATGAAGGCAGATATGCTGTATTAGAGCATAACTGCTCTAAGCATCTTTGGATTTAGACTGCCGCTCTGCTTGATGCTCAGCATAGGTCTTAGTGCTGTATTTTGACTCAGAGCTAGCATATTTTTCCGGACGATTGTAGCGATAGATATCTGCACGATATTGTATAAATGCATATAGGATATAAGCACCCAATAGGAAGCTAAGTCTTCTGAAATCCCAAAACACCCATTCTAAGTTATCTGGATAATCAAAAAAAGAAAATAGCAGATAAAGCATAGCTACACGAGTTACTATGGTCCATCTATACTTTACATCCGTAAGATTAGGTTTATTCATAGAAGCAGAAATATTCTATATCGTCATCAGCTCTTTTTCTTTGGCCGCTATCGTGTCGTCTATCTTCGTATTGTAGACATCTACCACTTTTTGCACTTCTGCTTCTGCGTCCTTAGCCATATCATCACCCAGTCCGTCTTTCTGTAGTAGCTTAATCATATCTATAGCATCTTTTCGAGCACTTCGTAAGCCTATTTTGCCTGTCTCGGACTCACTCTTTGCCATTTTCACTATTTGTAAACGGCGTTCTTCTGTGAGTGTAGGGACATTTATAATGACTTGCTCTCCATCGTTTTGTGGGTTGAGTCCAAGATTCGCAAACATTATGCCTTTGCTTATTTCGTCTATCATCCCTTTTTCCCAAGGCTTTACCATTAGGGTTTTAGCATCTGGGGTGTTTACATTAGCTACTTGGCTTAGTGGCACTTTACTGCCGTAGTAATCTACCATTACACTATCTAGCATAGAAGGAGTGGCTTTTCCTGCTCTAAGTTTTCCCACTTCAGATTCCACGTGTCTCAGGCTTTTTAGTACGCCCTCGTGTAGCTCATCTAATACCATCTTTATATCTTCGTTCATATTCTTGTAATGATTTTTTTATACGTTACTACAGCAAAGAAAATTAATTATTACTTCAGTTACAAAATTAATATACGATGAAGGTAAAGAGAACAGAGAGCAATACACAGAATAGAGACAAATGCAGCATTCACAAAAGTATTTTTATGCTTGTATACAAATCCGTAACTGAGTAAAATAGTACTAGCCATAACGGCGTATATAAGCAAGCTGAGTTGGGCAGTTATAGCGATGAGCACAAGGCTTATCGCTAGCTGAATAACCATAGTATAATTCAGTATTTTGGTCTTATTAGGATACCTAAAGGCGTAGTTATTGATAGAGAATAGGTGCATGATTAATCCTATGACTATGCTGGGTACAAATAATTTAATCAAGATGGTATCGAAAACTGAATAGTCTAGCGATAGGGTAGGTAATAGTTCTGGTATTTTATATTCCAACTCCATAACGTAGAGTATGCCAGTATAAGAAAATACCACCATAGCCATATAAATAAGACTTAGGATAAATCCTCTGGTACTGCCGCTTCCTGTTTGTATAAATAGGATGAAGATAGGGAAGGTGAGTACTATGCTGATATTATTAATGGTCTGTGCTACTCCGAGTAATATGCCTAAAAATATCATATAATTGGTGCTTTGCGTTTCATTATCTCTAACCTCGAAAGCTAAAAAGGCTGACCCCAGCCAAACTGCCCCGTATATGATATCTGCTATCGACAGACTAGGCATAATGAGTACCGAACATAGGGTAAATAGTACGATAGGAATACTGCTTTTTTGTCCTAGTATCTTAAATCTATAACAGATAAAGTTGAGCAATAGACCTTCTAGAAATAGCAAAGTGGAGTAGAATACCAAAGTGGAATTAACACCTAATATAAGATTATATCCTATCAATATGAGGATACATACTATTGCTGCAATAGCTGGTTTTTGAGATATAGCTTGTATCAATTATATACTAGTTTTAACAGGGCAAATCTCCTGTTTTTGGAAGTAGGTATAATCAGTTTATTAGAAGAAACTTGGCGAGACTCTTCTGGTATAATAGCTACAAAGTCCAATTCTGTTTTAAGCAATTTTTTACTTTCTTCTACTCCATTATTATATATAGTGTATTGCATTACCTCACCAGAGCTTCGTATTTGGTCATTGTACAGCAGCTGTATATATTTATCTCCTATAAAAATCGCTACGGAACTAAAATAGCCTGCATCATTTACGGTAGTTTGGTTTTTGGTAACGACCTTGTGCCAATCTATAAATGCACTGCTATCGTAGTTTATTAAAAGCAGTTCATTAAAGTTGTATATATTTTTAGAAGTACTCTGTGGTATGCCATTTATTAAAATGATATCATCTTCTGTGGCTACTTCCTTCTGTTCTGCTATAATGAGCATGCCCCCATCGGATCTTGGTATGGCCTCTAATATGCCAAAACCTTCAGATATTACTCCGTTATTCCTGTCGTTTAGCTCGACATTATTTATTATTTTTTCTGGGAAAGGAGCGTAGTTTAGTATTCCAAAGGTATGGTCACTACTTAGCTTAAAGCTGAGTGTGCCTATTAAACCTGGAGTATCCTCTCTGCTATAAAATGCGGCAACACGTGCTGCGTCATCTGCTCTGGCATACACTAGTTTAGCAGATTTTATTTCAACAGAATCTGTTATCAAATAGTCTTTTATCTCCCCACCATAAATGGTATAAAGACTGTTGACAGAGCTACTTATTTTTCTTCGTTCTCGGGTTATATTTCTACAAAGCAGATTGGTTACACCTGCATTGGTCACCAGAAATTCTGAAATAATAAATGCCTGGTAAGCATAGGGCAACTCAAAGTGTTTCTCGTTTTTTAAGTTAAGGCCTATGTCAAATAATTTGTGATGAATAAGAATTCCTTCTGCTTTGGTCTTTTCCGAATAGAGTAGGGATATAGTTTGCAAGTCATCACTTATGCGGAGCCTAAAATTACCTCTGTCACCGAATTCTATAGGAGTTGAGCTTGCTAGCGGAATAGACTGCCCTATGGGTTTAAAATCGTAATCATACCATTGGCCGGAGAGATTGTTTAGCTGCGTACTACGGCTGTACTTACTTTTTATGAGCAATAAACCATCTGGGGTCATATAAATTTTAGAAAGCCGAGCATTTTTTAGATCGATGACTTTACTAGTTTGTAGAGTAAGTAAATGATTGTAGCGTTCTAGTATCACGTTTTTACTATAGAATCGGTTGCGATAACGAAGTAAAAATATGCCTTTTTCGTTTTCTCCAATAACGCGAGTGAAAACGGCTGCTCCTTTTAACTTAGTGGGCGTGCTCCATTGCAGTACCTGTGCAGACACATTTGTACTATAGAGTATGATAGCTATTAGTACTAAGGGAATATTTTGGACGTATTTTTGCAATGTTCTAATTACTACACAAAGAACGAATTTAATAAGTAAATCATCTATTGGAAAACAAAGTAAATAATAACAAAACTCCCGAAAAAGCAATTTTGATAGGTGTAGAGTCCAAAAATGTACCCATACAGTCTAGTGCTGTATATCTAGACGAGTTGGAATTTTTGGCATTCACGGCAGGTGCCGAAACCATAAAACGCTTTACCCAGCGTCTGGAGCATCCTAATCCTAAAACATATATAGGTACGGGAAAATTAGAAGAAATAATAGCCTATGTTGCAGAGCACGAGATTGACCTAGCTATTTTTGATGATGAGCTTAGCCCTTCACAAATTAGAAATTTGGAGGAGCATATCAAGTGTAAAATAGTAGATAGGAGTAGTCTTATATTAGATATTTTTGCTAAGAATGCTCATACTGCACAGTCTCGTACTCAGGTAGAGTTAGCACAAAGTGAGTACTTACTTCCTCGCCTTACGCGAATGTGGACTCACCTGCAGAAGCAGAAGGGTGGTATAGGTATGAAAGGACCTGGGGAGAAAGAGATAGAAACAGACAGACGTGTAATCCGTGATAAAATATCCAAACTAAAAAAGGAGCTTAAGGAAATAGACCAACAAAGTGCGACACGTCGTAAAAGTAGAGAATCACAGAAACGAGTAGCTTTAGTAGGGTATACCAACGTAGGGAAATCGACTATCATAAATCTACTGGCAAAGTCTGATGTGCTTGCTCAAGATATGCTATTTGCTACACTAGATAGCACTGTGCGTAAAGTAGTACTGCCTCCAGATGAGCACAATTATACTCCTTGTGTCTTCCTGCTTTCAGATACTGTAGGTTTCATACGCAAGCTGCCTCATCAGCTCATAGAGAGTTTCAAGTCTACCTTAGATGAAGTAATAGAAGCAGATGTGCTACTACACGTAGTAGATGTAAGTCATCCGCAATTTGAAGAGCAAATGAATACTGTAGATGAGACTTTGGCTGAAATAGGAGCCATTAATAAGCCCGTAATTACAGTTTTTAACAAGATAGATAAATATAATCCTGATGCTACGAATGAAGATATTTTCGAAGATGAAGCAATATACGATCTCGTTTCTTTAAAAAAGACTTGGATGGGGAAGCTCAATGAGAGTATAGTCTTCATATCTGCCGCACAGGGAGAAAACATAGAAGAGTTGAAAGAGATGATCCGCAAGCATGTGCGGTAGTATAGTATTACTCAGAGAGTAATACTATAATCCTTTGAATACGAAAAGCTATCCATTCGTCAGCCAAACCTATAGCATACACTTTTCGTTTAAAACTTTGAAAAGGTTGATCATACATCATGGCTTCCATGAGTTCGGACTGTTTCCCAAAATCTTCTACTTGAGTACAGTAGTTTTCCATTATTTTGAACATTTCAGGACCTTCTAGTGGTGAGTATTCTGTAAAATCTCCTGCATCTCTTTCTTCCAAAGTTATTTGGTCAGCTGCATATACCTTACCTGTTTTCTTGTCTGCATAGCACTTATACCCGTTACCTAGTATTTCTGCTAATTCTGTGAGTGTGTTTGTATTCAATAGATGATTGTATTTTTTTTATATTGGAAACCAGCTGCGTCCTGCACCTATTATCTCTCTAAATGGCCAAGGAATCATAGCTAGTATAATGAGTAAACCTATAGTGAAATAGATAAGTGCGGTTTTATGTTTTTGGAGTGTTTCGGTAGCTTTTTTGGACTTGGTACGGCCTATTTGAATTAGAACTGCTGCTAATAGCATGCCAACGAAATGCTCTACTGTCCAGAAACGTTGTACAGGGTCGCTCATTATATCACCCATTTTGCTCAGGTTATTAGCCCAGCCTCTTGCTACATATAGTAGGAGGCCTAGGACTATTTGCAGGTGTACACTCGCTATAAAAAGGGTAGCTGCCATATTGTGCTGGGGAGTATAGTCTTGTTTATACAATATCCCACGTGCAGATTTAGTAATGGCATATAGACCCAAAAGAAGTACTGCCCACCTCAGGATGCTATGGGCGTTTAATAGTGCACTATCCATAATTGTAATTTGAGACAAAAATAACCTAATTAAGGTTTGGGTAAAGAGGAGAGTTGGCCAAAAGGCTATCTGTGCCTCCTTTGCTCCGTATTGCCAGCTTCCATAATTCAGCGTCTTGTATATCTTGATTGAAAATGTGCTCGGCATCTAAGTCTCCTACTATCCAAGATTTTTCTTCTAGTTCTGCTTTGAGTTGGTCTGTTGCCCAGCCGCTATAACCCACAAAAAACTTAATGCCTGCGGGATCTACAGTGCCTGCTATTATCTCCGCACATATTTGTTCGAAATCGCCACCCCAAAACACGCCGTCTTTTATGGCTACACAGTCTGCTACGTGTTTATAATTATGTATGTAATGAAAACTTTGGAGCTCTACGGGCCCACCTTGGTAGGCTAGGTTATTTAGTCCTTGTATCATTTCTATAATTGAGTCTACCCTATGAGGGGTTTGTTGATTAAGAACAAAACCTACAGTCCCGTTTTTATCATCTTCTGCTATGAGGACTACCGACCGCATAAAACTAGGATCGGGCATAAACGGCTCGGATATGAGGACTCTTCCTTTCATTTTTATACTTCGGAATTTAATACTTCTAAGGGATTTGCCAGCCATTCAGAGGCTAGAATTATTGTTTTATTTTTAGCAGTCGGTATTACTGCAGAAGTATTGTCTATTTCTAAGATTCCCCCTTCTAGTACTCTTGAAGTGATATGATTTGGTAGTCAGTTGGTTGACTAAACTTTATGTGACTTGCACTAGGCTTTAACGTGTAAACTAAACATCCATGTTACAAAAAGGAAATGATAAAAAGAATGCTTAACACTACAAGTGCAATTATTCCGACCTTAGCAAGGAGCATCTCTGTTCCTGTCCAAAGTTGCAACTTCGGTTGGCTCAAGACAAGTCTGTAACTGAGCCAAGCTAAAATAGGAGCTGTAAGAAAAGAAATAATGGTGGCAAAAGTTACCATCTGTTTCATACTGCCTACCAGAAAAAACAAAATACTAAAAGCCCCAACGAAAAGCAAAATTTGCCAAATAAGCACACTGCTTATTGCTTTGGGTAGCTTGAGTTCTTCGCTAATTTTATTCATGACTCTTGGCATAGCGTCAAAACAAGTAAGGGTGGTACTAAACATAGTAGTGAAGGCCGCAATGGTAATAAACCAGTAAGACCAAGTCCCTAGGCAACTCGTGAAAGAAGTGATAAGCTGTGCCGCAAAACCGCCGGCAGATGAGGCTAAAGTTGCTCCCGATCCATACATGGTATTAGCCCCAAGCACTAAGAAACAAATACCCAATATAGCAGTCCCATAAAATCCTACTCTGAAATCAAATTCGCCATTATCGGTAGACTTGCCCTTGGCTAGAGTCCAGATGCTGTGCCATATAGCTATGTCTAAAGGAGCGGGCATCCAGCCTACAAAGGCAAGTAAAAAACTCAAATCTTCTTCCTTTGCAATAGTAAAGAGCGTCTGTGCAGAGGGTATCACTTCTCGCTCTACTTTGAAAGAGAGTGCAAATGCTGCTAGGGTAGATACCGAAAGTATGATCATAATAACCTTCATGAGATTATCTAAAATAGAATAGTTCCCGATTCTAAGGATAATAAGACATACCACAAGCAGCAGCAAAGAGAGGAAACCCGCACTAAGAGGAAGCCCCACATGCTGTAGGAGCCCAGCGGTAACTATAGTAACAGCGGCCTGTACCGTAAACATGGTGCTCAGTGTGAGCACTAAAAGGAGGACAACAGCCCATCTGCCCATTTTGGCATATCCTGCTACTAGAGACTCTCCCGTTTTATTGGCATATCTTGGTCCTAGAGCAAAGAAGGGGTACTTAAAAACATGGGCTAAGACTATTGCTATAATGAGGATATATCCGTAGGTAGCTCCTGCCTTGGTGCTTTGTACCAGATGAGACACCCCAATAGCCGCTCCTGCATAGAGCAAGCCAGGACCCAGTGATTTTAGTTTGGTTAGCACGTTGTAAAAGTAAGATTTTAACCATAAAAAAAGCAGCTTCTATAGGTAGAAGCTGCTTAGATGTTTGGATATAAATAGTATTAACCTACCTTAGAGATAAGGTCTGCTATTCTGTTACTGTATCCAGCTTCATTGTCATACCATCCCATTATTTTTACAGTATTACCTTGCACCATAGTGGTGTCAGCATCAAAAATACATGAGTGCGGATTGCCAATGATATCAGATGATACCAATGGATCTTCACTGTATTCTAATATTCCTTTTAGGTTAGTTTCAGATGCTTTTTTGAAAGCAGCATTTACTTCCTCTACAGTGGTATCTCTTTTCAGCGTAACTACAAAATCGGTAGCACTTCCTGTAGGAGTTGGTACACGTAGTGAGTTTCCGTTTAGTTTACCGGCAAGGTGTGGTAGTACAAGTCCTACTGCCTGAGCAGCACCCGTACTAGTAGGTATAATATTCAATGCTGCAGAACGAGCTCTTCTGAGATCAGAGTGTGGAGCATCCAGTAGTCTTTGGTCACTAGTATAAGAGTGTATAGTAGTCATAAAACCGCTTTCTACACCTAGTAGATCATCTAGTACCTTCACCATAGGGGCAAGGCGGTTGGTAGTACAACTAGCATTAGATAGTATAGTCTCGTTACCTGTAAGTGTCTCATCATTTACCCCAAGTACTACTGTCTTTATGTCGCCAGATGCAGGAGCAGAGATAATTACTTTTTTAGCACCTGCAGTGATATGCTTACCAGCTGTGTCTGGGCTACGGAAGAAACCGGTACTTTCTAGTACCACGTCTACTTTCAGTTCTTTCCAAGGAAGATTAGCTGGGTCACGCTCAGCAGTTGCAACTATTTTTTTTCCATTTACTATGATGTGATCTTCTGTAAAATCAACAGTACCGTTAAATTTTCCTTGTATTGAATCATATTTCAATAAGTGTGCAAGTGTTTTATTATCTGTAAGGTCGTTTATGGCGACTACTTCTACGTCTGATTTTTCTAATAAGCATTTGAATGCTAATCTTCCGATTCTTCCGAAACCGTTTATGGCTACTCTCATTTTACTGTTTTTTTTATTTATTATTAAGGAGTGCAAACGTAACTTTTTTTAAAAGATAATGATGGTTTTAGACCGCGATATGATAGCATACGATATAACGCTGGCTAAAGATGACTTGTATATTTAGCTATGCTCATAAAAATTTGATATTTGATATTTTTTTATTGTGGAATAGAATAATAATATTTCCTTTGCACTCGCTAAACGCAAAAGAGAGAATTTGTTCTCTATACAAATCGTTTAGTAATGTCATCCGAGGGTTTCGGAGCCGGACAGCACAGAAGCTAGCAATAGTGGATGTGATACGAGCATTTAATTGGCCCGTTCGTCTATCGGTTAGGACGCCAGGTTTTCATCCTGGTAAGAGGGGTTCGATTCCCCTACGGGCTACAATTAAGGCTTGTAAGAAACTGTTTATCAGTTGATTGCAAGCCTTTTTTTTGTGCTTGTACAATTATTGTACACTTTTATCTTCACAAAATTTACTACCTTGTATTATTTAAAATTGATAAGTAAATAATCTAATGCCAAAAATCTATGCAGCCAGATATATAGGAAGTCCAAATAATCACTATGAGCCTAAAACGCTGTATCACATCGTAATCTCTCGTACTACTGAAAATAAATTTCTAGTACGCTCCAAAAACAACAAAGGAATAAAAATCTACGACACAGAACAAGATGTAAGGAATGAGTGGTCAGATATCCAGAATTTTGGAGTAATAGATCACTAAACCTAACACTCTGTTATGGTCAGTACTTTAATGTCTACTTCTATAAAAGATAATTGGAAAGAATGGAAGGAATGGAAAGGGGGTCTCTATGCATCCATTATATTTGTACGATGCCAGTATTGGTTAAACCAGAGCATATTGCAAAAGGTATTACGACCTATAAAGGTCAACGTAATTTAGATCTTGAGGTCCTTCTTAAAAATGGCAACTTAGCTGTAGAGGTATTTGTGTTCGATGATAAGCGATGTTTGGTGAAATATCTTTTTCTAAAGAAAGCCTTCCTCTATGACTCAGAAGAAGACTTGCTAAACACACTAGTTCTGTCATAGATGAGTAGAACTGAATTTGATAGACTCACAACTTTTGAAAAAGCCTAAATCGTTTTTCAAAAAGACTCCCACGTAGATTCAAGAGTATACTATAACCAAACTATTAGCTTATATCTAGAAGATAGTCTTTATGTAGAGGTTTGGTATGAGCCTGAAGAAAATGAAATTTCAGATATCACATCTGCATCTGCCCAGAATCTAAGCTTGTATAACGTACCTTTAGATCTAAATTCTCTGTTTGAGTAATAAGAGACTTATAGTGGAAAATCCGGTTAAAGTGAACCACCCATTCCGGGTAAAAGTGAGCCGTGTAAAACAGATGATTAAAATCGATTCTATTTAGGTGTAAATTTAGCTAATTCTGGTTAATTTTTTTCGCATTGACTCTCCTTTAAGATCTATTCT
>JBDNFQ010000236.1:0-3558 GCA_041689715.1 Bacteroidia bacterium | reverse complement strand
CTCCATTTTTGTCTGCAACATTCTGAACCGCCGTAATCTCAAAATGCTCTAGCAGTTTTAAAGGCAATATTTGCCCGATTAATACATCACTTATCACACTACAAAACTAACTACTCCCCGTAAATTTCATGTGAGCCCTAATTTCCCATCAGATGAAAGCATTCGCTTGCTCGCGTCATTCTGAGTAAAACTAACATAGCATATCCCAAAGTGAATACCTGTATTGTTTAATTCTATTCTCATAGATTGCCAGAATGCGGTTAATGACATTTTCCCTGCACAATAGGCCGAACCGCCTGGCAGACCATGTAAGCCCGCTAAGCTTGAAATAAATAGGACACTTCCTTTAGTCAACTTTACATAGGGCAAAACTGCTTTTGTTGGCATTATTGTTCCTAAAGTATTGCTTAGAAAAACTTTACTAAAAATATCAGGGTGAAGGTTTTCAAAAGAATCATTCATAGTAAGGCTCGCATTGTTTACCAGAATATCAATTTTTCCGAAGTGGTTTACGGTTTCCTGCATTAAGCGTTGGCACTCTTCATAAGAGGTTATGTCAGCTGCTACTGCCAAAACAGTAAAGCCCATTTGTTCTAGTTCGATTTTAACAAGTTGAAGTTTTGCTTTGTTTCTTCCGTTGATGACAATAGACGCACCTTGTTCTGCTAAGCCTATCGCTGTAGCTTTCCCTATTCCCCCTGACGAACCAGTAATGATGGCAACTTTATTTGAAAACATACTAATCTATGTATTCATTATTTTTAAACCACTCAAAACATTCTTTAATTGCCGTTTCTATAGGTGTTTGAGGTAGTCCTAGTTCTCTCCTTGCTTTTTCTCCACTGTAGTAGTGTTCCTCGTTTGCTAGTATTGCCAACTCGGTCGTAACCTGCGGGTAATAACAAAATATTTTAGCAAAAAATGAGTTTATCCTACCAAAACTTACTATCGTGAATGAGGAAAATTTTCTGCTTACCATTTTACCCCCAATCGTGCTTGATATTTTGTCAAATGCTTCTTTGTAGGTCAGATTTTCGTTACTTACAATATAGCATTCTCCCTTTCTGCCTTGAGTCAAAGCATTGGCTACTGTAAAAGCTACGTCTTTCGCAGCTACAAAATTTTTGCCTCCAAGACTATATCCGGGCACCTTCCCGTTATGAATGCTTAGTATAATTTGACCCGAACTTGGTTTAGAATCATACGGCCCAATCATAAAAGTGGGGTTAATGACTACAGCATCTAATCCTTCATCTCTTACTGCTTTTTGAACCAGAACCTGTGCCTTATATTTCGAATCCATATAGTCAAGTCCGTATTTTTCTCCCTCATATGCATTCTTTTCTGTGCCCGGGTTAAGTTTAGTCCCAGATCCAAATGAGTTTGCAGTTCCTATATAAATTAGCCTTTTTACTTTGTATCTTAAACATGCATCAATAACTGATTTAGTTCCAGCTATGTTTACTCTATTTACTATTTCAGATCGGGATGGCCACATCGCCGTGCTTGCAGCACAATGGATAACATAATCAACTCCGTCGACTGCTGCTTCTACATCTTCAGAGTTCAATAAATTGCCTCCAATTTTTGTTATGTTAAGATTGTCGATTGTTGGAGATATTTTTCCGTTTTCAGACATTGCAATTACCTCATACTCTCTTCTGAGTAATTCTCTAACCAAGTTAGATCCAAGGACGCCATCTGGTCCGGTTACTAGTACTTTCATATTATCTATTAGTTATATGTTATAAAGATAGCGTTAGTGCCGTTTTTGTTAGGGGTCACTTTGTGATGGTTCATTAATTATTACTTTCTCACATTGAATCCAAATG
The DNA here is from genome assembly GCA_041689715.1 of Bacteroidia bacterium. Taxonomy (GTDB): domain Bacteria; phylum Bacteroidota; class Bacteroidia; order NS11-12g; family UBA9320; genus UBA9320. The sequence goes on along the minus strand of JBDNFQ010000236.1, from coordinate 1,726 downwards.
AAAATCCGTATCTCAAACTTTCCTTGCTTGGTATTACGAATATATTGATAGGAATATTAAGTTTACCGCTTTTGAGCGAGTATCCTGCTGCAAGTACTACGTAGGTTTTCATTTTTAGGGCACCTCGGCTATCCATTACTTGTTTAGAATCTAGTTCTGATGGTGCAGGATCATTAGTAAAATCGTAATCTGGTCTTTTTATCCACTCGTTGTTTAGGTCATATGCTGTCACCTCTTTAGATACGTTTACTGATGGTCCTATAGCAAATTCTAAACCGTTTTTATTGTTTCGTATTCCATTCAATATAGTGAAACTCGGTATGAAAAGCCCCTGATCTAGCCCACTAATCATTGGGATAAATTCGAATAGTGCTTGCCATTTTCCTTCGTTTAGATATTGCTTTTCAAATTGATATCCCATTTGGAAAAATGCGGGATATCCATCGTATCCACCTTCAGATTTTGGGGCACGAATGGTATTGGCCATCTCGCCAGTAAAAAGTGTGTAACCCATACGTGGTCCAGCTAGACTAAGTGTCTGGTAGTATGGATTATTTACAGCACTCTCGTAGCTATCTCTATTGCTCAGGCTTTTTACTATGAGCTCATCATTTGGTAGGTCTAGTAGTTCGTTCACACAGATGCTTATCATCGTATTCGCTTTTTCTGGAATATTCAGAAACTCACGGACTACTTCTTTTTTCATGGTATTGCCGGCTAGGTCTATTATACGTAAGCGAATAAAAAGGGCATCTCCTAGTACATCTGCACTACCACTCATCACATAGTCTGCATTCAGTGTTTTTCCTGCCTCTTTTAGGCACGTTTTACTAAAACAAGAGGTATTGTCTATTTTGGCTTTTTGGAGCATTTCTGCTATCTCGTAGCGGTCTATCATCTCGTACTTGTCGTGCTTGCTTATTTCTATGCGAAGTAGTTCGGTGAGTTGAGCTTTATCTAGTTGTGCTCCAAGTGCGTCAAAACTGATAACTGCTAGTTTAGGATTAGTCTGTGCCATTAGTATGCTGCATACTAAAGTAAAGGCGAATGTTAGGCTTGTTTTGTTCATGTTTTTTCTCATTTTGATAGTTCAAAGGTGTAAAGAGAACGCATGGATTTATAATCGAATGAAGAAATTGTATTTGAGTATGATGTCAATTTAGTGAAATCATATTAATTTAAAAATTTTATTTCGTTTAATACGTTTATAATTAAGTATATTATTATTATTATAGCGATTAATAAGACTAAAATAGATAGTTGGTAGAAGTTATTTGCAAAATACGATAAAATAAAGGCGTAGCATAGAAATGAGCTCGTGTAGAGAGGGTTTGAGAGTATAGTATGTTGCCTTAGCTGCTAGTACAATAAAGAGATACCGAATTAAGTATGATAGATGCTATAGCGACTGTCAGCGTAGAGGTAATGTAGAAGAAGTTGGAGGGTTCTTATATTTTTAAGTAGTATTACTTTCTCTTCTTGCTTCTTTTTTTCTAGTCTTTGTTTATCCTTCCACTCGCTTTTTCAGAGCTTCGTTCATTGCTTAACTCAGGCTATCGTAAAAGAGTTACAGTCCCTTTTACTGCTTGGTAGCTGAAGTCATTTATATAGCCTATGACATACATGTAGACCCCTTGCGGACAAGGCTGGCCTTTATAGGTGCCGTCCCATTTTTTGGTAAAGTCATTAGTCTCAAACAGTAGCTCCCCCCATCGATTAAATATTT
>JBDNFQ010000235.1:0-2883 GCA_041689715.1 Bacteroidia bacterium | reverse complement strand
GGCAGCAAGAGGTTTTCGAAAAAATGTCTGTCCTAAGTAGTAATGGACTAGAGATAAAATTGGATGCATCCGCTTGGTTTCAGCCTGATTACAAGAACCTTGCTAGACTGCACCAAGAAAAAGGAGAAGACTACATAGAGCGTATCTTACTGCCAACCATTCGATCTGCAGCACGTAGTGTAGTGGGTCGATATACTCCAGAGCAGCTCTACAGTAGTAAGCGTGATGCTATACAGCAAGAAATATTTGAAGAATCGAAGAAGATAGTAAGCTCACAGTACATACAACTCAATGAGATACTGGTAAGAGACGTAACACTACCTCCTACTATAAAAGAAGCGATAGAGCGTAAACTAAGACAAGAGCAAGAAGCCTTGGAGTATGAATTTAGATTGGTAAAAGCTAAAAAAGAAGCTGAGCGTCAAAAGATAGATGCAGAAGGTAAAGCAGTGGCTAATAAGATACTAAGTGCTTCACTTACGGATAAAATCCTAAAAGAAAAAGGCATAGATGCTACACTAGAACTAGCAAAATCACCTAACAGTAAAGTGGTGATAGTAGGCAGTGGAAAAGATGGATTGCCTCTTATACTTGGGAATCAATAAGACCTATATCCATAAAATACAATAAGCGAGCTTCCAGAGACCTGGGGGCTCGCTTTTTTTTTGATTATAATCGGTGATTTGATAGGTTATTCTGTCTGGCGAGTATGCTCAGTACAAATGGCTTACAGATTATCGAGAGATATTCAGATAACGAGATTCTGGGGTCCATTGCAGAACTTGTCCCGACCACTGGGAGATTCCCAAAGAAATTAGTACCCATAATCCTAATTATTTATCATCACCTTTATAGTCTCATTGCAATACTCCAATTCTACTTTGAAATAATAGATAGCCGTTTCTAAGTCTGAGATATCATACTCTATAGTATTGATGCCATAATTTACTTGTTTAACTATTATCTTTATCAGTTTTCCCTTACTATCATATACAGATGTTCTAAAATCCTGTATACTACTATCTGCTAATAGAGTATAATATAGTTTACCAGTAGCCGGATTGGGATATAAACTAAATAACTCGCTTTGTATATTGGAAAACCCACTTGAAGTAATCTTATAATTATTTACATCACACTTATGTCTAAATATTCCTTGAACTGTAATGCGACTGAAATCTGTATTCAAATCAAAAACACCACGATTTCCGCTAAATACATCTAACTTAGTGTCATCATAATAGCAAATTATTGTATCAGGATCATCCGGAAGATCTACAACCATTTTTGGCTCAAAGCAATCCATTTTTAATTTAGGATTCACTTCTATTGTATCATTATTTACTTCGGAAATAATGATGTCATCAATATAATAATAAGCTGTCCTATCTGGATTAAAAACACGTTGAGTAGTGTTGTTTTTCCTTGTAACTGCAGGTGCAAAACGGTTATTCCCAATCCAAAAATAGGATTCAATGCCTTTATAGAATGTTGTTTTATTTTTCAGCAACATCCAATTCTTTGTATCGCTCAAGTTTATATCTCCCAATAGCGGAATATTAGTAGTTTCATATCCTGTTCTCGGATCATAATAGCTATGAGGATAGTAAGGATAATTACTAGAAGAATAATAATAAAAGTTCTTATGTGGACTAAAAAAGAAAGCAAATTGATTAGCAATGTATGGCGAATTTTCAGCTAATGAAACTTTAACACTCAAGCAATACTCTTGACTGTCTTTCATATTTACGGTATCTAATGTTCCAGTAATATGATCGTAAAAACCATACCCTTTAGTAGTGGCTATTATGCCAGCTATCAGATTGCCATGAGCCGGCAACTGACTACCCAAGGAATTATCAGGAAGACCTAACCCATTTATTCCGCAAGTTGAGAATAAATCTATTGTCTTCGCTAGACTTGAATAATAATGTGGTTCTAGCTCTATCTGCCCTTCTTTGAAAGGACAGGTATAGACATCTTCGAAAGAACCATTTAATGCATAATTTGGAACTTGTGTATAGGCAAAACATGAGAAAAAAACCAGTAACGCTATTGCCGCTATTAATCTGTTTATAAGACCGTTAGTATATTTTTTGGGAGTTTTCATACATGCCTACACCAACTTCCGTCTCAATATCTTCCCTACGTTACTTTTAGGTAACTCATCTCGGAATACGACTTTTTTAGGCACTTTGTATGCAGTTAGTTTTTCACGGCAGAAGTCGCGTATTTCTTCTTCGGTTAGGCTATCGTCCTTCTTTACCACAAATGCCATTACACACTCTGTAGTCTTAGGATCTGGCTCGCTCCTCACTCCTACTTCTAGCACTCCTGGGTGGCCAGAAATCACTGCTTCTACCTCACTTGGGTATACGTTAAAACCAGACACACAAACCATCTCTTTCTTGCGGTCTACTATTTTGAAGAATCCATCTTCATCCATTATTCCGATATCTCCGGTAAGGAAATAGTCGCCGTGCATACTCTCTTTGGTCTCCTCTGGTCTATTCCAATAGCCTGCCATTACTTGTGGGCCTTTTATTCCTATTTCGCCTCGTTCGCCTACTGCTACTTCTTTACGCTCATCATCAAATATTTTAAGATCTGTGTTAGGTATAGGTAAGCCTATAGTACCCATACGGTGTGAGCCGTCTGTAGGATTGATGGTGGCAGCTGGTTAGGTTTCCGAGAGTCCGTATGCTTCTAGCAGCGGTGAGCCTGTAAGTTCTTGCCACGCAGTTGCTACAGAATCTTGTACTGCCATACCCCCACCCAAGGCTATCTTGAGTTCACTGAAGTCTAATTCTTTAAATGCTGGCTGGTTTAGTAAACCATTGAACAAAGTATTTACACCTGTAATAAGCGAGAATGGATTTTTCT
>JBDNFQ010000234.1:0-1206 GCA_041689715.1 Bacteroidia bacterium | reverse complement strand
TCATCTTGTAAAGACTGCTGCGAAGACCCAACCGACCCCGATTGTGAAAATTACGACCCGTGTATCGGAAAAACTACAGTGGATACCTATTTTACCTTTAGAAGTGGTGATAATGGGTTTCCACCACCACCACAGTGGTGTCTGGATCGAATTAGTTTTTCAGACACCGTCCTGAGCCCAGCTGTTCGATTTAAGATCCCAAAAGGCAATTCCCAAAGTACGTATGAATGGAAGATAGGTTCAGATACCACAATTAGAACTGCTGATGAGTTCGAGTTATCATTCGAAAATAACTTGAATGAAAATGGCTGGGAACGATCAATTGCAGTTACTTTGATCATAAGAACACCATTTTCTAGCTGTTTAGCAAATCCTGAGGATACACTGATTTTTGTGACGCGTAACCTTTTTTTTACCCAAAAAAGTTCTGGAATATTTAGAGATGATATAGGAGCTGACAAAAGCTTTAAAGGCTATTTTGATAGTGAACCCGAAAAAGAAGTGATTCTTAAGACGTATTATAACCGAACATTCGATTTTAGAGGAGAAACACCTGGCCATTGGTTGATTGTTGGACTTCCCACAGTAGATACCCTTATGCTGCCGGAGGGTGGATGTGGATATTTAAGTGGATGTGGTAGTTATGTGCACAGCTATTATCGATGGGAAAGAACGTCTGTATGTTCATGGGTAGAATTGACAAAGTACATAACGGATTTTGAGATTTTGCAAGACTATTCTAGAGACAAAGTCACCTTGCGATTTAGGTCTACAATTCCCGGTCACGAGTTTTACGAGGTATTTATAGGAGAAGAAGTATAAAATTATGAAAAGAATAATACAACTAATAATAATAATAACTTTCAGTATAGCAAGCTGGGGGCAGTGCACTATTCCAGAGCCTACACTTAGTGAAGTGTGTGAAGATGGAAAAGGAATAAGAACTAACCCTGACAATCCGCTTAATTGTGAAGGGGCGGATAACCAAGGAAATGTTGTCCCTTGGAGGCAAAATAATTTTGAGTGGCGTATTCAGAATCCACAACCGACTCAACCCGTAGAGTACTCAACTCCATCAGCGTCTCCCGCAGGGGACGCTGATGCCAAAACTAGCTACGTGATATGAAAGGAATACAAATAATATACGGGACACTACGTGCTACTAAAATGAATGTAGATGCTAAGTGGTGGGCAGACTTTGTGTTT
>JBDNFQ010000233.1:0-2168 GCA_041689715.1 Bacteroidia bacterium | reverse complement strand
TTAAAAAACGGTAAACCTAAAATAAACTCGGACTACATCAACTATGGACTAAATACTTGGAAAGACGGAACGGCCCTAACCTACGGGAAAGACGGCACAAATCTTGGCTCAATGTCTGACTTCATCTTTGCCCAAAGTGATCTTTCTGAAGCCATATTCTGGTCCGAAGATGGCGAAAAAAATGCACCTGGAAAACGAACCATAATAGGGAAAAGTATAGGAGAAAATTTCAATCAAAATGATTTTATAAAGCTTGATATTGCTTTAGATGTAGGATTACTAAATGATAGAAAAAAGTATCTAGACGCGATAACTACAACATCAGCGAGAAACTTATCCTCTTACAATTCTACATCTCACCTACCCAAAACTCAGTCCTATAATGACTTTAATCTATACCCTAACCCTACATCAGGATCTATTTATATGCAGGGCAAGCAAGTAATTGAAAAAATTATTATCTCTGATAGTCAAGGAGTTGAAGTTTATTATAGAGAGAATATTAAAGACACCAATTGGCAGTGCAACGTTTCTTTACTACCAGGTATCTATACCGTACAGCTAATCACTAAATCTAATACGCAGTCTAAAAAATTATGTATCACACTATAAAAGCCTTTAAAATGATTGGGAAAAATTTGAAATTTACCTATCTTGCCACGTCTTACAAGTACAACATGCTAAAAAATAATTACAATATGTTTAAAATATTAAAAAAGAGCGTTTTAACATTCGTTTTAATTTTACCCTTTTTGTTTTCTTTTCAAAAGGCAGAAGCGACCCACGTAATGGGTGCAGACATCACATACAAATGTATAGATTCCCTGAAATTTGAATTTACTATTAGTTTCTATAGATGGTGTGCAGGTGCTCAGTTTTCTTCTCCCGAGACATATATAGAATGTGCTACTGGCGGTAGCCCTAGGACTGTGAGCCCAACATTCGTAAGTATAAAAGAAATAACACCTGTATGTGCTACAGCAAGTGGAGAATGTGTTCCATCTAATACCACTATTTCTGGTGCAGAGGGAATCGAAGTACATACCTATAAAATAACCATTGATTTTAAAGTCGCACCTTATTCCAGTATGGTCAGTTGTGGGAAAGTAAGACTAAGAACGGGTAAGTGCTGTAGAAATAGCAATATTAATACGGGAGCAGCTAATGCACAGTTCCAAACTTATGCAGAGATAGATTTAGGTCAGTCACATTGCAACAGCTCTCCCGCTCTTACTTCTGAGCCAATAGCTATTTTATGTTGCAATCAACCGTTCTTCTTTAATAATGGTGCTCTAGATACCACAGACTTCGACTCTCTCTCTTATGCTTGGGCTCAACCAAAAGGATCAGGTAGTGGTAGCAATCTCGCTAACATTGGATATAGTGGCACTAACTATGCTTATAATCATCCATTCCAAGCTTTTTATCCTGGCAGCACAGGACCTCCTCTGACTATACCAAATGCTAATCCTCCAGTAGGTATTTACTTAGATCCAGTTACTGGTGATATCATTCTTACCCCTACCCGATGTGATGAAATCACTGTTGCTGTTATAGAGGTGCTTGAATGGCGTAAAGATACTCTAGGAATACCCCGAGTTGTGGGAACCACACGACGAGATTTACAGTTCATTACAAAAACTTGTCCAGATAATAATCCTCCCATTGTAAATGGCCCTTATGCCTACAACGTTTGTGAAGGAAGTCAGATTTGCTTTAACGTAACAACGTCTGACCCAGTCTTTACACCACCTCCACCTGCTTCTGCTCCTCCTGCAGACACCGTAAAGACTTCTTGGAATGGAGGCATCTCTGGTGCATCTTTTAATATTATTAATCCAACAGGCATAAACCAAACAGGAAGATTTTGCTGGACGCCACCATTAGGTACTGCAAGTGATTTGCCTTATACTTTTACGGTAACCGCCCGGGACAATGCTTGTCCACTAAATGCTGTAGCTGTGCGTGCATTTCGTGTACGTGTAAAACATAGAGCAGAAGCTGTAGTAGATATAGACACCTTACTATGTGGCGAGTATACTGTAACGAGTACTCCTGTAGATGGGTTTAGAGGGTCACCTACTTATTCCTGGAGCTTGCTAGACAGTAATAGAAACCTGATTTTTAATAAAAAAGTAGCCTACTTTAGATCTACTTCTAGTGCTATT
>JBDNFQ010000232.1:0-1802 GCA_041689715.1 Bacteroidia bacterium | reverse complement strand
TGTCTCTTAGGTAGTCAAAACCAAACTCATTATTGGTACCATAGGTAATATCCGCAAGGTAAGCTTGCTTTCTCTCTGGCGAATGAGGTTTGTAGTAGTCTAGACAATCTACCTTCAGTCCATGAAACTGAAAGATAGGTGCATTCCACTCTGCATCTCTTCGTGCTAGGTAATCGTTTACGGTAACTATATGTACACCTCTTTGACCTAGTGAGTTAAGATAAGCGGGCAGGGTAGAAACCAATGTTTTACCTTCTCCTGTTTGCATCTCGGCTATTTTACCTTGGTGCAATACCACACCACCTATAAGCTGGACATCATAGTGAATCATGTTCCAAGTTACTTCTTGACCTGCAGCATCCCAAGTTGTTTTATATACGACATCGTTTCCTACTATGCTTATATGTTCCTTAGCCGCGGCTAGATCTCTATCGTATTCTGTGGCAGTAGCAGAAAGCGAATCGTTTTCTTTAAATCTACGAGCGGTCTCTTTTACCACAGCAAACGCCTCTGGCAATAATTCTTCTAAAATATCTTCTAGTTTTTTATCACGCTCCTTTTCTAACTCGTCTATACGGTCATACGCATCTTCCTTTTTATCTATTTCTGTGATATCGGCTGCTTCTACCTCTTTTTTGAGCTCTACTACTTGCTCGTCTATTTCTGACAAATAGTCATTTACTCGCAGCTTAAATTCAGCCGTTTTGGCTCTAAGCTGGTCATTAGTGAGTCCCGCTAATTTATCAAATTCTGCATTTATTTTGGCGACGTAGGGTGTTATATCTTTTACATCCTTGTCTGCTTTATTGCCGAAAAGCCTAGATATTCCGCTTACTAGAGAATTAATCATTTTATTATTTTACTATCTATGGTCTAAAAGTATGCCAATTATAGACGTACTCATTGGTTTGTCATTACTACAGTGAGATACGTTGTAAAAAAGAACAATACAAAATCTCACATTAATTAACATCTTTTCGAAGTAACATGTTTATATATTTCTTCGTAAAAATGAGGTTCAAAAGTAACCCTATTTATCTTTGAACCATAGAAGAAACAATGCGAATATTAATACTTGGTTCGGGTGCTAGAGAGCACGCTATAGCTTGGAAACTAAGCAAAGAAATAGGGAAAGAAAATATCTTTATCGCACCTGGAAATGGGGGCACACAATTGTGCGGTACTAATGTAGATGCGAGCTATACAGATTTTGATAAGTTGAAGGAGTTTTGCCTTGCAAACAATATAGGTATTATTCTGCCAGGTAGCGAAGATGCTATTGCACAAGGTGTTCGCGACTATTTTGAAGGAAGCAAGGAAACAGAGCATATTTATGTGTTTTCGCCCGATCAATACGCAGGACAGTTAGAGAGTAGTAAGTCATTTGCCAAAGAGTTTATGGCAAAAGAGAATATACCGACTGCAGCTTATCAATCTTTTACAAAAGATAATGTGCAAGAGGGTTATGCTTTCTTAGATAAGCTTACAGCTCCTTATGTATTGAAGGCAGATGGATTAGCCGCTGGAAAAGGGGTATTAATACTCCATGATATTGATGAGGCCAAAACAGCACTGAAAGAAATGCTCGTAGATCAAAAATTTGGGGAGGCTTCTGCTACTGTGGTGATAGAAGAATTTTTGGACGGAATAGAGTTTAGTCTTTTTGCTCTCACAGATGGCGAAAATTACGTGATACTGCCGGAGGCCAAGGATTATAAAAGAATAGGGGAAGGGGATGTAGGGCTAAACACGGGTGGTATGGGAGCTATATCTCCAGTACCTTTTTATGATAAAGAACTAAG
>JBDNFQ010000231.1:0-3933 GCA_041689715.1 Bacteroidia bacterium | reverse complement strand
TTTGAAAACTTTCGGATGCTAGTGGAGTATTATACTAGATTCTTTTTAAACCCTCCCTGTTATGAACGTAACTCCCTCCCCCGAGACTGCTTCCATTTAGTAGTAGTTTAACGTTTTTTTTTATTAGACTAAAATCAGGTTTGTAAAGAGCCTGATTTTTTTTAATTTTTTTGGATAGTTTTTTAAACTATTTTCTCAAAAAAATATCAATGTATATCTAGCTAAAGAATCATTTAAATGTCAACCTTTCTATACTTTGTCCATTTATGACCTTCTTGTTTGCCTAAAATTATTTTTATGGGTTTTACGTCACCCAAATAAAGATATCATTAATAAAAATGATACTCAAAGCCTTCTTTGATTTTGTATTTCCTATAGCAATTCCACAAGCTTCGCCACTACATAGTCTACTTCTTTACGAGTAGTAAACTTACTAAACGAGAAGCGAACTGCAGAGCGGTCAGCAGGATGGTTTATCCCATTGAGCACATGGCTATCACCTATAGCACCACTATTACACGCAGAGCCACCACTTGCACATATGCCATTCATATCTAGCTGAAAGAGTAGGGTAGAGGCTCCATTGCAAGGAGGCAGAGATACGTTAAGCACTGTATATAGACCACCTTCATCACTGGTGTCTCCATTAAAACAAACAGCAGGTATCTTACTAGTTAACTGCTCCTTAAAGTAGGATTTTATGCGTTTAACAGTATCTATTTTTACTTCAATATTTCTATTGGCTACTTCCAGAGCTTTTGCTAGACCTGCTATACCGGTTACGTTTTCTGTGCCAGCTCGCATAGAGCCTTCTTGTCCCCCTCCTGTTACTATTGGGCGAATACGTAGCGATTTATTTTTGTATAGAAATCCTACCCCTTTTGGACCGTGAAACTTATGTGCTGAGCAAGCTATGAAGTCTACATCTAGTTCTTTTAGGTCAATAGGATAATGCCCTATAGTCTGCACTGTGTCTGTATGGAAGTAGCACTTATTGGCACGAGCTATTTTACTTATAGCAGCTATATCATTCAGAGTTCCTATTTCATTATTAGCATGCATTAAGCTTATAAGACTTCCCGGATTTAGCTCAGCAAGTTTCCTTAAGTCTTCTAAATCTGCACGTCCGTACTCATCTAGTTTTACGTAGCTCACTTGAGCCATGTCCTTATTTTGCAGCTCTTTAGCAGTATCTAGTACCGCCTTATGCTCAATTTCACTGGTGATAATATGTTTTACATTTAGATCATTTACCGCACAGCGTAGAGCCATGTTGTCTGCTTCGGTTCCGCTACCTGTGAAGATAAGTTCTGAGCTAGTGCAGTTAAGTAGTTTAGCAATGTCCTTTCGGGCCATTTCTACTACTGCTTTTGCTTTTCTTCCTTGTCCGTGTATAGCACTAGCATTGCCAAAGCAATTGTGCATTACCTCGGTCATTTTTTCAATGACCTGTACATCCATAGGTGTAGTAGCTGCGTTATCTAGGTATACTTGCATAGGCTTAAGTGCAAAGAAAAGAAAAATAGCCTCAAAGGCAGTATTTGTAGCCTATAAGCTTATAGCAGAGTTGAGCCATATTATAAGCAGTAATATCATCATCTGTCTCCGGGTTTAGTTCTACTATGTCAAAACCCTTTACATCACATTTCTCAAATACTTTTTTAAGCAGCTTTAGCGTCGGGTACCACTTTAGCCCCCCGGGTTCTGCGGTGCCTACACTTGGGCATATGCTTGGGTCAAATCCATCTGTATCTACAGTGATATAAAGATTTTTAGGCAGTTTAGCTACTAGTTCATCCATCCATTCGTCATCTTCCCATATCTGATGATCGTACCAACAATGTATATTATCTGAAGACTTTATGAGTTGAGACTCTTCTATGCACTGTGCACGTATCCCTACTTGAAATATCTCAGGTTTTAGTTCGTGTATTCGGGCCATTACACTGGCATGAGACCATTTATTTCCTTCGTATTCTAAGCGTAAGTCACTATGGGCATCTAGTTGTAGTATGCCAATGTCTTTCCATCTCTCTTGAAAAGCTTTGAAAATGCCGTAAGTCACCGTATGCTCGGCACCTATGCTTACTAGAAACTTATCATTAGTTAGGTGTTTTTTAGAGTCCTGGTAGATAGCTTCTATAGCATCTGCATCTACTCTACCTTTAAAATCTAGAGGTTCTACACAAGCTATTCCACATTTTTTATAAGCTTCATCGTCTAATTCTGGGTCATAAAACTCTACGTATTTGGAGTTATTAATTAGAGCCTCAGGTCCTCGGTCAGATCCTTTTTTGTAAGATGAAGTATGCTCATATGGGAGCTGTTGTATTACTACTTTAGAAGTTTCGTAGCTATGAAGTTTAGGTTCTGGTATTCCTAAAAATGTGTTTTCGGGTGAGAGTACATTCATTGTAATGTATGGTGTTGATTTTGTAATGCAAATGAATGGTAAATAATAGCACTTAACAAAAGAAAAAATGTGAAGGACAAAGACAAAAAAAAGGAGTTCATTTCAGACTCCTTTCTTGATTTTTATATGCGATATTTTCTATCTTACTCGTTCTATATACTCGCCAGTACGTGTGTCCACTTTTATCATCGTACCATTCTCTACAAAAAGAGGAACGTTTATTTCTGCTCCAGTTTCAAGTGTAGCTGGTTTTAGTGGATTATTGGCTGTGTCGCCTTTCATTCCCGGCTCACTATAGGTCACTTCTAGCACCACGTGCTTTGGAGCATCTGCCATTATAGGGTTTCCTTCATCAAAGTATACACTCAGTATCATTTCTTCTTTGATAAACTTCATTTGTTCGCCCATCATAGTTTCTGGGATAGCTATTTGTTCAAAAGTTTCCATATTCATGAGCATTAGGTTGTCTCCATCTTTGTAGAGATACTGCATCTCTATCTGGTCTACCCTTACGTCATCTATATTCTCACCACTTCTAAATCTATTTTCCATAGACTTTCCAGTGATTGCATTTTTCATTTTTACCTGATAAAAAGCACCGCCTTTACCTGGCATTGTATGTTGATATTCTACTACTTGGCAGAGTTGGCCATTGTACCGTAGAAACATTCCTCTTGATAAGTCTTGTGTTGTTGCCATTGAGGGCAAATATATTGCAGTTGTACCTATTTTAAGAGTGAAACTTAAAATGCTGCTCCACTCATTTGTATGAAAGCATCTTTGGTAATGTCAAAAGTTGTTTTGGCAGAGGCTATTGCTTCGTCTACTTTGGAGGGGTCTTCTATTTGTATAAGGTGGTCCAAAAATATCTTCCACATCACTCCGAGTTTTTCACCATAGCAGGAGTAAAAATGGAATCCGTCTAACCTACTTAAATTAGGATTTTGCTTCAGCTGCTTATGTATGATTGCACCGCCTAGTGTACTGCCTTCGAATACGTACAAAACGCCCATAAATGATTCGTAATTTTCTATTGGGAATAGGATTCCACTTGTTACAGGAGCCTTAATTTCTAGTAATGCTGCATCCTTCTGTAGAGATTCAGTTTTCCTGCGTTGCTCTAGCTTGAGTTCTGGAGGCAGGTCAAATGGTAGTGAAGACCATTGCTTCTCAAATGCGTTATTAAGCACCAAATTGCTCATAATGAGTTTTTTATACTCATCTAGGGTTAGTCTGCCGTTCATTATCTGTTCGCTGTACCCTGCGACTTCTACATCATTGTGGTTTTGTGCTGTTTCTGTTTTTATCCGCTCTCTTATCATACTTATTTAGACTAAATTAAAATAGTGTCGCAAATAAAATGAAAATTATCAAATTACTAATTATTGTTCTAATTTTGTCGATAGAGGTCGCTAGATAGATACATATAAAGTTGTATGTTGTAAGTCAATAAAGTGGTAATAATATGATCAATTTCGAAGGACAAAATGCCCAAGAGTTCTATGTTCGATTCAGTACAG